>JAAYXM010000084.1 GCA_012515925.1 Clostridiales bacterium | reverse complement strand
GACACATACGCGGCTTATAAAATCGGGAACGCTTAAATCCGCGTAATCCTTCCTGTTTAATATCTGCGTTAATTGCTTCAGCGCGAGTGAAAACAGATAATCCCCGCAGATAACCGCAACCTTCCTGCCGAATTTTCGATGCAGTGACGCCTTCCCCCGCCGTACCGCCGCGTCGTCGATAATATCGTCATGGACCAGCGTCGCGAGATGAAAAATCTCGATAGCCGCGGCGAGCCTGACGGCGTCGGTTGATACGCTTCCGTCGGGCTTCATCGCGCAGGCCAGAAGCGCTTTGGCGCGTATAAGCTTTCCGCCCGACGAGTTAAGGTAGCCGAGATACCCGCGTACCAACTCATGGGAGCCGGAAAGCGCTTTTTCTATTTCGGGTCCCACAAGGTTCTCGGCGTCCTCATAGCTTAGTGCGATGTCAGATTCATTAATCATTGTAAATATACAGCCTTTTCACTGCCCGAAGCTTTTTCCAGCGTTTTTTCAGATACGGCATAACGTAATAGTCAAGCCCGAAAATCCTGCCCCCGCAAATAAGCACGGCAACCGCCGCAAAAACCATCCAGAACGTACCCAGATACAGGCCGGTGGTAGTTATAAACATAGCCTGAAGGAAAAGCGAAAACGCGGCCGCGGGAGTCGTGAACAGCCCGCCGATAAGTGCGAGCCCGATAAGGATTTCGGCAATCACGATCATAGTCTGCATGAATACCTGAAGCCCGTCGTTCGGTATAATTATATTGTCGATAAGCTTATTTAAAATCGGGATATCGAATTTAAGCGCGAAATCGTTTAGCGTGGACTCGGCAGCCTGTTTACCGCTGACGAGAAGAAACCGGATAAGCCCGAATATATCGAAATTCATAATAAGCGAACCCGCGGCTTCCGCGGCCGCCGCACCCTGTCCTGTTGCGGACGTCGTGGCGTCCGCCGCAAGCTGCGCGGTGGCGGAGCCGCTTACATCCATACCCGCTCCATCCAATATGGCGCTATACCACTTGTTAGCCCCGCCGAAAAACGCGGTGAGCTTGGGCGAGCCGAGCCAGCCCTCGGTTATCTTTTTGATTCCCTCAAACAGCCAGACCGCGCCCAGCCAGACACGAAGCGGCACAAGCAAAAAGCTCGGGGTCCTGTTTGAAAAATGCCCGCCCACAAAGCTCCTGCGGTGCCGTATTGTGAAAACTTCATGCTTTAAATAGCCTATAACCTTGTTCCAGCCCGAGACCTGTACGAAGTACACGACGTTGATAAAATGCTTTACGAACATGGCAAAAAAGGACGGGAGACTGAACATCCTGCCCGGCGAGCCGACATGCGCCACGCCGTAGCGCCCGCCTATGCTTACCATGATACCGTGAAACACCGGTTTATATTCCTTTAGCTCATGGCCTTTCAACTCTGCCGTTATATTGTGCGCGACGGTTTCGGCGCTTTGCTCACAGTTTTCGACCATCTGCGGCACGGGTTCATTTTGCCCTTCGGGGATAAAATACATATTGTCCCCCGCCACATATACGCTTTTATCGTCAACCGAGCGCAGGTACGAATCCACCTGTATCCTGCCCCGGCCGCCGCTTTTCAGCTCGCCCGCGGCAAAGCCCGCGATATCCGAGCTCTCAATGCCCGCGGTCCAAATAACCGTGTCGGTGTTATAGCGAACGCACACATCTCCCTCGCGAAGCTCGATATGCCCCTCGCCCATGCCGCAAAGCGGCGTGTTAAGTATAACACCGACACCCATCTTCTTAAGCCTTTTCTCAACCTTCGCGGAAAGCTTTTCCGGAAGGTTTGACACAACCCTGTCTAACGTGTCGACAAGATAAATTGAGACCTCATCGGAGGGAATATCGAATTTTTCGCAGAGTATCGGCACATATTCCGCAAGCTCGCCCGCGGTCTCGACACCCGTAAAGCCCGCGCCGATTACATAGAACGAGAGCAGCTTTTTTCTGACGCTTTTATCCGGCTCCCTCACCGCTTTTCTGAACATATTCAGAATATGCTCATGCAGCAGCACAGCGTCTTCATAGGACCAAAGCGTAAACGAGTGCTCGCTTGCGCCATGAACGCCGAAAAACGTGGGCTTGGAGCCGGAGCACAGGACAAGATAATCGTATCCGTATTCGGAGCGCTCGCCCTTTACGGTTTTGCCTTTAAAATCGATGCTTGTCACGGTATCAAGCCTGACATTTACTCTTCTTCCCGAGAAAATTCTGTTAAGATCGATTTTAATGCTGTCCTCGTCCACCCTGCCCGCGGCAACCTCGTGAAGCTCCGTCAGCATTGTGTGAAACGGGTTTTTGTCAATAATCGTAATTTCGATATCCTTTTCACGCTTTAAGCGCTTCTCGAGCTTTTTCGCGGTGAGGACGCCGGCATAGCCCGCGCCGACAATTACAATGCGTTTCATATATGACCCCCGATATTAATGTACGTAAGTAATTCTGTCCAAAAACCGCCGTGTTTAATCCGTACGAGCCGCCGCTATAACTTCTATTTCGACCGACGCGTTTTTGGGGAGCGCGGAGACCTCGACACAGCATCGTGCCGGAGGATTTTCCCCGAAAAAGCCTGCGTAAACCTCGTTCACGTTTTTAAACTCCCCGATATCCGTAAGATACACGTTGGCTTTTACGATGTCTTCAAGACCGCATCCCGCGGCTGCCAAAAGCTCTTTGATATTATTTAAGATAATTCTTGTCTGTTCGGCGGCGCCTCCTCGGGAAATCTCACCCGTTTGCGAATCAAGGGCTATCTGCCCCGACAGGAATATAAATTCTTTCGCCTTTACACCCTGCGAATAAGGACCCACAGCCTTCGGCGCCTTGTCCGAATATATTATTTCCTTCATATCGTCACCTTTTGTCAAACCGGCTGGTTGATAACCGCGCCGCGGCTCGCGGATGTTACCATTTTCGAATAACGGTTGAGCCAGCCGGATTTTATCTTCGGCTCGAAGGCCGGAAGTTCCAGCCTGCGTTTTTCAAGCTCGGTATCGTCCACAAGCAGGGTTATCTCATAATCAGGAATATTGATTTTGATTAAATCCCCTTCCCTGACGAGCGCGATCATGCCGCCCTCGGCAGCCTCGGGCGAGATATGCCCGATCGCGGCGCCGCGTGTCGCGCCGCTGAACCGCCCGTCGGTAATCAGCGCGACGGAGCTGTCAAGCCCCATGCCCGCGAGCGCGGATGTGGGAGACAGCATTTCGCGCATGCCGGGTCCGCCCTTCGGCCCCTCGTAACGGATAACAACCACATCGCCGGATTTAATATCGCCCGCGTATATGCTTGCAATCGCGTCCTCCTCACTGTCGAACACGCGCGCCTTGCCCGTATAGCGAAGCATGTTCTCGGCAACCGCGCTGCGCTTAACCACAGCGCCCTCGGGCGCCAGATTTCCGAACAGAATCGCGATTCCGCCGGTTTTGCTGTGCGGGTTGTCCGCGGGGCGGATGATATCCGTATCACGGTTTTCGGCGGTCTCGACGTTTTCGGCGACGGTTTTGCCGCTAACCGTTATTATGTCCTTATGAATAATGCCGAGCTTTATAAGCTCCTTTATAACCGCGGGAACGCCGCCCGCAAGCTCCAGATCGCTTATATGGTTATCGCCCGCCGGGCTGAGCCTGCATAAATTCGGCGTTTCCATGCTTATTTTATTGATAATGTTCAAGTCAATTCTGACGCCCGCCTCATAGGCAATCGCGAGCAGATGCAGTACGCTGTTCGAGGAACAGCCAAGCGCCATATCCACGCGCAGCGCGTTTTCAAACGCCTTATGGGTCAGGATGTCCCGCGGCTTTATGTTGTTTTTCACAAGAGCCACGGCTTTCATGCCGGCCTCTTTCGCGAGCCGTATACGATCGGCGGAAACCGCAAGGGCCGTTCCGTTTCCGGGCAGCGCCATGCCGATTGCCTCGCACAGGCAGTTCATGCTGTTCGCCGTGAACATGCCCGAGCAGGAGCCGCAGCCCGGACAGGCGGATTTAACCACCGAGTCAAGCTGCGCATCCGTCATCTTACCGGCTTTGTTCGCGCCGACGGCCTCGAAAACCGTTGTGAGGGAAACGTCTCTGCCCTCGTACTTTCCGGCCTCCATCGGTCCGCCGCTGACAATGATTGACGGAATATTGATTCGCGCCGCGCCCATAAGCATTCCCGGTATGATTTTATCGCAGTTCGGCACAAGCACAAGCCCGTCAAAGCAATGGGACATCGCCATTGTCTCAATACTGTCCGCGATAAGCTCTCTTGACGCGAGCGAGTATTTCATGCCGATATGCCCCATGGCTATGCCGTCGCAGACGCCGATAACCGGAAACATAACCGGTGTCGCACCCGCGAGCCTGATACCCGCCTTGACCGCCTCGGTCACCTTGTCTAAGTGAATATGCCCGGGGACGATTTCGCTGTATGCCGAAGCAACGCCGATAAGCGGACGCTTCATCTCCTCGTCGGTAAGCCCGAGCGCGTAAAACAATGATCTCGCGGGCGGATTATTGAAAGCCTGTTCGCTTCGCAGCATGACACCTCACCTCTTATCCGTCTTCTGCCAGCTCATCTTTTTGCGAAGCTCCGCGCCCACGGTTTCGGCGGGATGTTCCGCCTCCTGACGCCTGCGCGCGTTAAGGTACGGACGGTTCGCCTGGTTTTCGAGAATCCAGTTGCGGGCAAACGTGCCGTCCTGGATTTCGCTGAGCACTTTCTTCATTTCCTTTTTGGTTTCCTCGGTAATTATACGTCCGCCGACGGTATAATCGCCGTATTCCGCGGTGTCGCTTATTGAATATCTCATAAACGAAAGCCCGCCCGAGTTAACAAGGTCGATAATAAGCTTCATCTCGTGTATGCATTCAAAATACGCGCTCTCGGGCTGATAACCCGCCTCGATGAGCGTTTCAAAGCCCGCCTTCATCAGCGCGCATACGCCGCCGCAGAGCACCGCCTGCTCGCCGAACAGGTCGGTCTCGGTCTCCTCTTTAAACGTGGTTTCGAGGATGCCCGCGCGCGCTCCGCCGATAGCCGCGGCGTACGCGAGGGCTGTCTGCTTCGCTTTGCCTGTCGCGTCCTGATAAACCGCGATCAGGCACGGAACTCCCCTGCCCTCCTGATACTGGCTTCTCACCGTATGTCCCGGACCTTTCGGCGCGATCATGATAACGTCGATATCCGCGGGAGGCACAATCTGCCCGAAGTGGATATTGAATCCGTGGGCGAAGCACAGCGTCATTCCGGGTCTTAAATTCGGAGCTATATTGTTCTTGTATAGCATAGGCTGCTTTTCGTCATTGACAAGAATCATAACGATATCAGCGTTTTTAACGGCCTCGGGCGTGTTCATCACGGTAAGCCCGTCGGCCTTCGCCTTTTCAGCGGATTTTGAGCCCTCATACAATCCGACGATTACGTTGACTCCGCTTTCCTTGAGATTCTGGGCGTGCGCATGCCCCTGGCTGCCGTAGCCTATTACCGCCACGGTCTTGCCGGAAAGCATTTCCTTATTGCAGTCCTTCTCATAAAACATAGTTGCCATTTCCGTTAACCTCCAAATCAGAATTTATATTAGCCCCGCCTTTCTGCAAAGCGGTAGCTCCGGTTCTGCATATTTCAAGTATATCAAATTTTGTAATAATTTCAATAAAATCATTAATTTCTTTGGTCTCTCCGGTTATTTCGGCGATAATGCATTCGTCGCTCCCGTCAAGTACAACGGCGCGGGTTTTACGCAGCACGTCATAGACCTCGGGACATGCCTTTACCTTGACTAAAAGCAGTTCGCGGCTTACGCTGTCCTCAAACGGCAGTACCTTTGCCGCCTTTACGTCATGCAGCTTCGAAAGCTGCTTGCGTATCTGCCTGAGCAGCGGCTCGTCGCCCTCGGTCACAATCGTAATGCGCGAGAGCTTCGGGTTTTCGGTTTCGCCGACCGTCAGCTCCTTGATGTTATAGCCGCGGCGGCTGAACAGGTTAGTAACCCTTGTCAGTGTCCCGAAGTGGTTGGCTACCAATACGGATAATGTATAAAGTTCCATATCATCACACCTCTAATCCTTGAGAATCATATCGCTGACGCTCCCGCCCGGTGGTATTATCGGGAACACGCTGTCATCCTTGTGAATCTTAACATCGACGACGCAGGGGCTGTTCCGGCTTATCGCGTTTTTTAAAGCATCCTTGAGCGCGTCAATCCGCTCCACTCTGAAGCCCTTCGCGCCGAACGCCTCGGCAAGCTTGACGATATCCGTCCTTCGCGCAAGGTTTGTATGCGCGTAGCGCGCGCTGTAGAACAGTCTCTGCCATTGACGCACCATGCCCAGAACCGAGTTGTTCAGCACTATAACGGTAATCGGCAGGTTTTCCGAAACCACGCAGGCAAGCTCGTTCATATTCATATGAAAGCTTCCGTCGCCCGTGAGCAGCACGACCTGTCTTTCGGGGTTCGCCACCTTCGCGCCGATTGCCGCGCCGAGGCCGAAGCCCATTGTTCCGAGCCCGCCCGAGCTTATAAAGGTTTTCGGCTTTTTAAACTCATAGTTTTGCGCGCATATCATCTGATGCTGTCCCACGTCCGTGACAATCAGCGCGTCATCGTCCATAATGCGGCTTAAGGTTTTAACCACGTCGCGCATCGTGATATCCGAGTTCTTTTTAAAGTACGGCAGCGGGTTCTTATCAGCGTATTCCTTCAGATATTCGTTCCATTCGCGCCTGTCCTTTTTCTCCGCGCGACGGATAAGCTCGTCTAAAACCCGCTTTGCGTCGCCCGTCAGCGCGACGTCGCAGCGCACGTTTTTGCCCTGCTCGGAGCTGTCGATATCGATATGGATTATTTTCGCGTTTTTCGCGAACATAGCGCGGTTGCCCGACACGCGGTCGGAAAATCTCGCGCCTATCGCGATAAGCAAATCGCAATCTATCGTAGCCCTGTTCGCCGCCGGCGTGCCGTGCATTCCGACCATGCCGAGGTTTTGCGGGTCGTCGTGCTTAAGCGCCGAAAGCCCCATCATGCTGAACACCGCGGGCGCGTCGATTGCCAAAAGAAACTCTTTAAGCTTATCGGACGCGTCGGAAAACACCACGCCGCCGCCCGAATATATAAGCGGCCTTTTGCTTTCGTTAATAAGCGCCACGGCTCTCTCAAGACGCTTTTCCGATATCGTGAAACGCGCTTCGGGCCGGGTGACTTTTTTCGGCGTAAAATCCGCGGCTTTCGCGGTTACGTCCTTAGGTATGTCGATTAAAACCGGACCGGGTCTGCCCTGCCTGGCAATAATAAACGCTTCGCGCACCGTGTCCGCGAGATCCGCGACATCCTTTACGATGTAGTTATGCTTTGTGATGGGCATCGTAATACCCGTCGTGTCTACTTCCTGAAAGCTGTCGCGGCCGATAAGCTCGAGCTGTACGTTACCCGTAATCGCCACAATCGGTACGGAATCCATATACGCGTTCGCGATACCCGTAACCAGATTTGTCGCTCCCGGGCCCGACGTCGCCATGCAAACACCGACGCGCCCGCTCGATCTCGCGTAACCGTCCGCCGCGTGTGCCGCGCCCTGCTCGTGGGAGGTGAGAACAAAGCGGATCTTGTCTGCTTTGTCAAGCAGCGCGTCATGAATGTTGAGTATCGACCCGCCGGGGTATCCGAATATAACGTCAACCCCCTGTTCTATCAACGCTTCGATTAAAATCTGTGCTCCTGTCATATATCACACCTGCTTTCGAACTACTTATATTAAAAAATCCCTGCAGTATTTACTGCAGGGATTACAAGCGTTTTTAGCTATTTTTCGGCCATGCAAAGCGCTTGATTTGCAGTAAAACACGGATAAGCCTTGGTTACTAGTACTATAAGTACGTTTACAAGGCCTACTACAGCTACAACCGCGTTTAAATTAAATGCCGCATACAAACCAAGCATTTTCTGCTCTCCTTTTAATTGGTGTTTGAATTATACAGTAATATTTCATCAATGTCAAGCGGTTTTTACGCATTTTTTTGCTTTTGAAAACCGCGAGTTGTGATATTAATTGCCGCTGTCCCCTTCCCCGGGGAATATATTCCAATAGCAGTCTTTGCCGTTTCCGGATATGCGGCCGCTTATGTTGTATTAGACAGCAAACTGAATAAAACTTAAAATTTTTTATTTAGTTTTGCTCTTTAATTATGTGCCAAAACATGCTATAATTTGAAAAATTTATAGTGCGGAGGTATTTGAATTGAGCGGGTTTGCCAATTTCCTGAAAAAAAAGGATATAGAGTTTTCCGCCAAGAGATATTTTATAGACGCTTTGGGCTATATGGCTCTCGGGCTTTTTTCCACATTGATTATCGGTCTTATTATCGAAACCCTCGGGCAGCAGACCGCAAACCTTTTCGGCAAAAACCCGGTGTCGGATATTTTTGTCGAGCTCGGCGGCGTTGCCAAAAGCCTGATGGGCGCCGGAATCGGCATTGCCGTATCTTACGGCCTGAAGGCTCCTCCTCTTGTCGCGTTTTGCGGCGCGGTTACCGGCATGATGGGTGCCGCGGGTGTCGGCGGGCCTGCCGGCGCGTTCATAGCCGCGGTGGTCGGCTGCGAGTTCGGAAAGGCCGTTTCAAAGGAAACCAAGCTTGACATAATAATTACACCCGCGACCGTGCTTATTATCGGCATACTCGCGGCAAAAACCGGCGCGCAGTTTGTCGGATTGCTTATGACGGGTCTGGGCGATATTATAATGCGCGCAACCGAGATGCAGCCGTTTTTCATGGGCATTATCGTGTCGGTTATTATGGGTGTCGTGCTGACCGCTCCGATTTCAAGCGCGGCGCTTGCGATATCGATGCAGCTGGGCGGCCTTGCCGCGGGCGCCGCGACCGTCGGCTGCTGCGCGCAAATGGTCGGCTTCGCGGTTATGAGCTATCGCGAAAACAAATTCGGCGGGCTTGTCGCGCAGGGACTCGGAACGTCTATGCTTCAGGTGCCGAACATCGTCAAAAACCTGTGGATTATAGTACCGCCGATACTTTCTTCCGCGGCTCTCGGCCCCCTTGCCACCATGGTGTTTAAAATGACGAACAACCCGGCGGGCGCGGGCATGGGAACAAGCGGGCTTGTCGGACAAATCAATACGTTTCTGGTTATGGGCTTTAACGTCAGGGTGTTGATTTATATCCTGCTGCTTCATTTCATACTCCCCGCGATTCTGACGTGTCTGTTCTATATCCCGTTAAAAAAGCTCGGGTATATTAAAGACGGGGATATGAAGCTCGAAATGTAATTATATGTGCCGCGGAAAAACCGCGGCACATATAATTTATGGCGCCGCAGCTTCGCTGCGGCGCCATTATTCTTTATTACTCGGGGCAGTTTCTGTTTTTTAAGACAATATACGCAAGCGCGGCGAGATACAGGACGGATATAACGATTAAAAGCGTAAGGGCGCTTTCCGGAAACAGGCCGTACAGGCTGCGCCTCAACGTTGAAAACCCGAACACCGTAAAAATGATAAACGCCGCGAGCTTAAACACGTTTTCGGGAAGCTTTTTGTTGAGCACGAGACCCGCCAGAATCGCCGCGCCGTCGGCAAGCAGCATTCCCGTGACCGCGCCTAAAAACACCGCGATAAGCGCTCCCGGGTTTTTCGCCGCGAACGCGATTGCCGAAAGCTGGGTTTTATCGCCGAGCTCAGCGACAAAAAAGGACATGCCGACGCATAGAATCGCGCCGTAGCTGCGATTTGAACCTATCGTTCTGCATTCTTCGCTTTCGCGTTCTTTTTTGAGTGAGAGCAGGGCAAAAACAAAAAAGAAAAAACCCGCGAGCAGCCCGATATAGTCAATCGGAATAAACTCGGAGAGCAGCGCGCCCAGGAATACGCCCAGCGCGTTTAACAGGATAACCGCGGCGCTTACGCCGAAAAAAATATCCCGCAGCTTGTATTTGGACGCAAACCCCACAACCAGAAGCTGGGTTTTGTCCCCGAGCTCGGCGACAAACATCGACCCGGCAATCGTCAGAAACGCGGTCAGCATGGCTTTTTCACACGCAATCTTCCTTTCGCGGGGAATCCCCCGCTTATTCCTTTAAACAGCCTGAATATTATATCGTCTTTTATTTCAGTTGTCCATATTCATTTTAGCGAAATTTCAAACGCATGTTCAGATATGGCTTTGCTGTTGCTCCCCCTTCGGGGGAGCAACAGCGCAATTGGTTTTGCGGCTTGCGGCGAAATATTCTATCCACCCCCGAGGGGGAGGATGGAATTATCTTTTTTTAGGTATCAGAATCAGGCTGCCCTCTGATACGCTTTCGCTCTCCCCGAGACCGTTTGCCGAGATAATCTCGGCTACCGTCGTGTTGTACTGCTTCGCGATTTCCCAAATCGGGCGGGTCGCCTCGATGTACTTTATTATAACGGACGGGTTATTCGACACGTCCTTGACGTTTTGCTCGTCTGCCTGTACCGCGCCTACACATGTTACGCTTTCGGTACGCACCGCGGTAATGTCGTAATCCGCGAAAAACCTTATAATCAGCTCGTTTCCCATGCCCGCGGTATAGCTTTCGCCCGCGGTCGTTACATCGCAGATAAACTCGTTTTCGCCTTCGATATTGACCGGGCAAACCACGCTGCATTTTCGCGTCGCGCAATAGGCGGTATCATCCTCGCCCGAATACAGAACCGAAATGTTCGCCTCGTTTACGATTACCTCCCCGCCCTCCTCACAGCGTATCGTATGCGGCTCAAGCCGCACGGAGATATCGACCACCTGCTTTATCGCGCTTCCCGTTTCCATTGTTTCGGTGACGGCAACGCGCTTGCTGAACCTGTCGGTCAACTCCGTAAACTTCATCGTATCGCATTTGATATCAAGATTATAGCGCGTACTGTACATATCCCCGAGCATCGACACGTCGCCCTTGAAATACGCTATCGCGCACACGTCCACAAGAATGCTCACGGTTATATATCTCGCGTCCCCCGCCATATCGTGCTGCGGCTCTATCTCCGCGCCGCGTATGCAGAAGTTTACCCGAAGCTCGCAGTCATCGGTGACGCCCTCGATATCGACAATCTGCGAAAACGGCAGCTCGTGCTCACAGGTCGCCATTGAGCCGTCACGCGTGTTGTATACGTATTTTATCTGCGCGGCGCCCTTAATAATCGCCTTGTTGCCGATGAGCTTCATATCGCTTTCGCGCAGCGCGATATCGTATTTCAGCATTGAGGCAAACGGCGGGCGGGAGGACGGGATTTCAACGTCATCGCTTATCGTAAAGCTTTTATTGCATACGGCTTGCGGCGAATACAGGCTTATTTTTGTTTTCCTTGTTTCAATGCCGTATTCCCCGGCGTTTTCGATGTCCTCGCAGATATGTACCTCCCTGCTCTCAAACGCCTTCGCGGAAATCTCCGCCACCGCGCGTACGTTTATTTTGCGCGGGTTGATTTCGCGCGCGTCCATACCCCGAATCCGCGCGCACACCATAACCTTTGAAGCCGAGGTCAGGCCCGCGGCCTCGAACACATGCGAAAACGGCATTGTGAATTCAAGCCGTCTTACAACCTTGTCCCCTTCCGCAACGTAAAGCACAAAGCCCTTTATAACGCCGCTTACATCAAGCTTTCCCTCCCTCGGGTTCTTTTCCTTAACATACGCCGCCCCCGTCGCGCTGACAATCCTCAGTATATCCGGGCTCAGGTCCGGTACGATTATATCAAGGGTTTCCTCAAGCGCCATAGTACTATCGAGCACATGCTCATAAAGCTCCATGCTCCTTTTTTTAAGCGTAAGCTCCATAATTTCCTCTCCTTTTGCTAATTACTTATTTAATTATATTAATGCGGGGAATGAAGTATGCGTAAATCATAGGGGTAATTGTCGGCTTCCTCCCCCGAGGGACAGAAATAAGCGTCATTTGTTCAGAACAGACAGCGACCGAATTTTGTTTTGCATAAAAAGAAATTATCGTATATAATTGATATGAAATAGAAAAAGACGAGGTGTTTATACAAATGAACGGTTTTTACAATCTGACCGTTGCGGGGGTAAATCGCAATCTGCCGATATGCCCGATAAACGATAATATTTCAATCGCCGCGTTTATAATTTTCGGGGACGTGGAGCTCACCGTAAACTGCGCCGCGGAGCTTCTGAAAAAAGCCCCGCCGCACGATATCATGATTACGGCGGAGGCCAAGGGCATCCCGCTTATTCACGAAATGGCGCGCCAGTCCGGAATGAACAAATACATTGTTGCGCGCAAGGCGCCCAAGCTGTATATGAAGGACGTTGAAACAGTTAACGTGAAGTCAATATCCACCGCAAAAACGCAGACTCTGTGCATCGGCGGGGAGGACGCGGAGCTTATCCGCGGCAGGCGTGTCCTGATTGTGGACGACGTTATCAGCACCGGCGGATCCGTTTTCGCGGTGGAGGAGCTTATCCGTCAGGTGGGCGGCAGCATCGCGGGGAAAATGGCTATTCTTGCCGAGGGCGACGCCATCACCCGGGACGATATCATATACCTTGAAAAGCTCCCGCTCTTCGACAGTAACGGGAAACCCTTGTAGACACCAGACATTAGACACTAGACACTAGACACTAGTAGACGGGGGATGCGCGGGTAGTAGTCAGGAAATAGTTGTCAGTAGTCAGTAGTCAGTAGACGGGGAAAAACGTATAATAAATGCCTCCGCACGAAGGTGCGGAGGCATTTATACATACATTCAGTTATCCCATTAACAGTACCATAACGGCTTTCTGTGCGTGCAGGCGGTTTTCCGCCTCGTCGAATATAACCTGCGCTTGCTCCTCGAACACATCCTCGGTTATCTCCTCGCCCTTGTGCGCGGGCAGGCAATGCAGCACAATCGCGTTTTTGCCCGCGGTTTTAAGAAGCGCCTTGTCTATCCTGTATCCGGCAAACGCGAGCCTGCGCTTTTCCGCCTCGCCCTCCTGACCCATGCTCGCCCAGACGTCGGTAACAAGCACGTCAGCGCCGCGCGCGGCCTCGAATATATCATCGGTAAGCAGAAAATCCGAGCCTTTATGGTTCTTAGCGAATTCGAGCACCTTTGAATCCGGCTTGTAATCCGGAGGCGTCGCGACCGAAACGTGCATGCCGCATTTCAGACCGCCGACAATCAGGGAATTTGCCATGTTGTTCCCGTCGCCGATATAGCAGAGCTTAAGTCCCTCAAGCCGCCCGAAGCGCTCGCGCACCGTCATAAGGTCGGCTAAAACCTGACACGGGTGCGCAAAGTCCGTAAGGCCGTTTATAACGGGTACGGACGCGTACTTCGCGAGTTCCTCAACCTCGTACTGGCCGTAGGTGCGAATCATTATCCCGTCGCAGTATCTTGACAGCACGCGCGCCGTGTCCTTGATGGATTCGCCCCTGCCCATCTGCAAATCGCTTGTGGACAGAAACAGCGCGTGCCCGCCGAGCTGGAACATGCCCACCTCGAAGGATACCCGGGTGCGCGTGGAGGACTTCTGAAAAATCATTCCGAGGGCTTTCCCGCGCAGCAGCTCGTGGGGTATGTTGTTCTTCTGTTTTTGCTTTAATTCGTCAGCCGTGTCGAGTATCTTAAGTATTTCCTCTCGGCTTAAGTCCATAAGCTTCAATAAATCCTTTTTCATTTTGATGTCCTCCCCTTCTAAATCTCCGAAAGCACGCCGCGGAAAATCTCAAGTCCCGCGTCTATTTCCTCGCAGGTTATCGTAAGCGGCGGCAGGAACCTTACAGCGTCCTTCCCGGCGCTGATGCACAAAAGCCCCGACTCAACAAGCTTTGACACAATACTTTTATGGCTGTTTTCCGCGACCGCGACACCTATCATAAGCCCGAGTCCGCGAAGACCCAGAACCTTCGGGAGCTTCATTTCGGATATTTTCTCGCGTATATATTCGCCCTTTTCGGTAACCTCCGCCAGAACACCGCCCTCGAGTATGTCGAGCACCGCGTTTGCCGCGGCGGCGCAAATCGGGTTTCCGCCGAACGTCGAAGCGTGCGTGCCCGCGCCGAGAACGTTTTCGGTTTTCTCGCCCGCGAGTACCGCGCCCATAGGCAAACCGCCCGCGATTCCCTTCGCGGCCGTCACGATATCCGGCTTAATACCGTAGCATTGGAAGCAGAAAAATGTCCCCGTCCTGCCGATACCCGTCTGAACCTCGTCGACTATCAGCAAAACATCCTTTTCGGCGCAAAGCTCCGAAACCTTCCGCACATAATCCTTATCCAGTACATTGACGCCGCCCTCGCCCTGGACAAGCTCGATTAAAACCGCGCACACCTTGTCGCTTACGGCGGACTTAAGAGCCTCAAAATCGTCGGCGGGAACGTAATCGAACCCGTCGGTAAACGGGTGGAAGAAGTTATGGAAGCTCTCCTGCCCCGTGGCGGCAAGGGTCGAAATCGTCCTGCCGTGAAACGAGTTTATAAGCGTGACAATGCGATTTCGCCCGGCGCCGTACTTGTCAAAGCCGTATTTTCTCGCGAGCTTTATCGCGCCCTCGTTGCTTTCGGCGCCCGAATTTGAAAAGAAGACCTTTTTAAGCCCGCTAAGCTCGCAGAGCCGTTTCGCGAGAACCGTAGATGGCTCCGTATAAAACAGGTTCGATATATGCGGGAGCCGTGACGCCTGCTCCGTAACGGCGGCTATCCATTTTTTATTCCCGTAGCCCACGCTCGTGACGCCGATACCGCTTGAAAAATCGATATACTCGCGTCCCTCGGGGTCGTACACGCGCGCGCCGTCGCCCCGCGTTACGGCCGCCGGGAACCTGCCGTACGTCTGCATTATATATTCTTTGTCAAGCTCTTTTATCTGCCCGGAATTCATAACAGTATTACACGTCCTTCTTTTAGTTTACAAGCATTGTGCCGATACCCTCGTTCGACAGCATTTCGATTAATATCGAATGCTCAATCCTGCCGTCGAGTATATGCGCGCGCCCGACGCCGCTTTTTATCGCGTCGACGCAGCATTCGAGCTTAGGTATCATGCCGCCCTGGATAATCCCGTCCCTGATAAGCCCGGGCACATCCGCAAGGCTGATAACCGGGATAAGGCTGCTTTCGTCCTTCGGGGCGCGCAGAATGCCGCGGACGTCAGTCAAAAGGATAAGCTTTTCCGCGCGAAGCTCCGCCGCGATTTTCGCCGCGGCTGTGTCCGCGTTGACGTTATACAGGCAGTCGTCGTCAATCCCCTGCGCGACAGTGGCTATGACCGGGATGTAACCCTTGTCCGTAACATCGGTAATCATGGTCGTCGAGACTTCGGTAATCTCGCCCACATACCCGTAATCGGTGCCGTCACGCGTAAGCTTAACCGCTCTTAACATGCCGCCGTCAACGCCGCAAAGCCCTACGGCGCTGCCGCCCATATTGTTTATAATAGACACAAGGTCCTTGTTTACCTTGCCGCATAAGGACATCTGGACGATATCCATGGTCTCCGGGTCCGTATAGCGCAGCCCGTTGATGAATTTCGGCTCCTTGCCGATTTTTCTGACCATTTCGCTGATTTCCGGCCCGCCGCCGTGAACCACGACGACATTTATTCCGACAAGCGAAAGCAGTACGATATCGCTTATAACCGCGCGCTTTAACTCGCAGGTTGTCATCGCGTTCCCGCCGTACTTGATTACGACGGTTTTTTTATAGTACTTCTGAATATACGGCAGCGCCTCGATAAGTACCTGCGCGCGCTCGATATTTATATTCATTCTTGACACCCGTTTCTCCGGCGAAGTTTACAGTTAATATACGGATTTCGCCGGCAATCCGTTAAAGGCTTTTTAAGTCCTGTAATCCCCGTTTATCCGTACATAATCGTAAGTCAGGTCGCAGCCCCACGCGGTGGCGTGTGCATCGCCCTCGCTTAAAGCAACGTTAATCGCTATTTCCTTCTCGCTCAGGATTTCCTTCGCGAGTGCCTCGTCGAACACAAGACCGGCGCCGTCCCTGCATACCTGTATTCTGCCCTTTGACGAAGAAAACGCCATATCGACGAACTCGGGCCTGAAAGGCGCCTTAGAATAGCCCATCGCGCAGATAACGCGCCCCCAGTTCGCGTCCGCGCCGAACAGCGCGGTTTTAACGAGTGACGAGGATATGACGGCCTTGGCAAGCCGCTCCGCGGCTTCCTCGCTGCGCGCGCCCGTCACCTCGCAGGCGATTAAGCGGGAAGCCCCCTCGCCGTCCGCCGCGATTGACTTCGCGAGGTGCTCGCACACGTATTTAAGCCCGCCTAAAAACTCCAGGTACGTATCGTCCTTCCATTCTATAAGCGCGTTTCCCGCGAGACCCGACGCGAGAACGCAGGCCATGTCGTTTGTGGACGTGTCGCCGTCAACGCTGATGCGGTTAAATGTCTTTCTTGTGCACTCCGAAAGCGCCTCATGCAGAATATCCGGCGTGATTGCCGCGTCCGTCGTGATAAACGCGAGCATCGTACCCATATTCGGGTGTATCATGCCCGAACCCTTGGCAATCCCCCCGATTTTCACCGGGACTCCGCCGACTTCAAGCTCGATTGCGATTTCCTTGTGTACGGTGTCGGTGGTCATAATCGCGTATGCCGCGTCGTTCCCGCCGTTTTTGGACAAACCCCCGCAAATCGCGGGCAGGGCCGACTCTATAACGGAGACGTTAAGCTCGGTGCCGATAACGCCCGTTGAGGACACGATTACATCGCCGCCAGGAATGCCGAGCGCTTTTGCCGCCGCTTCACGCATGCGGCGCGCGTTCTCGAGCCCGTTGGGCGCGCACGCGTTGGCGTTTCCGCTGTTGCATATTATCGCGCGAGCGCAGCCGTTTTCAAGGGTTTCCATTGTTACGTATATAGGCGCGGCCTTAACCCGGTTTGTGGTATACACGGCCGCGGCCGAGCAGTCACATTCCGCCAGAATAAGCGCAAGGTCCAGCTTATTCCTGTTTTTCCTGATGCCGCAATGTACTCCCGCCGCGGTAAATCCCTTCGGCGCGCAGACATTTCCGGCAGTTTTCTTATATTCCATATCGATTACCTCCGATTCCGCTTTTTAAAATGATGGAGCCGTGCCTTTGAGCCCCTCGTCCTCGGGCAGCCCGAAAACAATGTTTAAGTTCTGAACCGCCTGACCCGCCGCGCCTTTAACCATGTTGTCTATCGCGGAGGTTATTATAATCGTGTCCGTGTGCTCGTCCAAATGGAGCGATATGTGGCACATGTTTGTCATGCGTACGTTTTTGATGTTCGCGTATTCGCCGGGGTTTAACACCTTGACGAACGCCGCGTCCTTATAGAAATCCGAATATACCTCGTGTATGCGCGAAAGGGAAAACCCCTTGTTTTTCGCGTATACCGTTGTCAGTATCCCGCGGTTTACGGGCAGAAGGTGCGGCACAAACGTAATGCTTATCCTCTCGCCCGCGATATCGGACAGTGTCTGCTCGATTTCGGGCGAATGTCTGTGGACGCCCGCCTTGTACGCGGAAAATCCCTCGTTTAGTTCCGCGAAATGTGTATTTAAAGCGAGCCCGCGCCCCGCGCCCGTAGCGCCGGATTTCGAATCGATTATTATTCCGGTCTTCTCGCAGACCCCCATCAGCAGCCCGGGATACAGGGCAAGTGCGGCTGAGGTCGGATAACAGCCGGGGTTCGCGATGAGCTTAGCGTTTTTAATGCTTCCGGCGTATATCTCGGGCAGACCGTATACCGCCTTTTCATGAAGCGTCTTGTCGTCAAACCCGCCGTCATACCACTTGCGGTATGTATCCTCGTCGCGCAGACGGAAATCCGCGCCCAGATCTATGAATATCTTGCCCGCGCCGAGACACGCCTTGGCAAGAGGCTGCGAAATCCCGTGGGGCAGGCTCGCGAACACAACATCGGATTTTTTGATGACCGTATCGCCGTCGGAAAGAGTTTCATCGTAAACCCCGTAAAGTGACGGGTAAATCTCGGAAATCTTTTTGCCCTCAAACGATACAGAGCTTATAGCGGCAAGCTCGACAAACGGGTGGTTTAACAGTATGCGGACAAGCTCGACGCCGGCATAGCCCGTAGCGCCGATTATTCCGGCTTTAATCATTTTTGGTTCTCCTTTCGGCGATAAATTCGCGGAGTTTATTTATCTGCCTTTCAACCTCGACCGCCGCGGGCCCCCCGCGGACGTTTCTGCCGTTGACGCAGGTCCTTAAGTCGAGCGCGTCGTATATATCATCCTCAAACGCGTCGGAAACCGCCCGGAAATCCTTGAGCGTCAGGGTTTCTAAGTTTTCGTCGAGCTTTATGCACATTGTCACGAGCCGCCCGACAATCATATACGCCTCCCGAAACGGCATACCCTTTTTAACAAGATAATCCGCGCAGTCCGTCGCGTTTATAAACCCGCCGGACGCGGCGCGGCGCATACTGTCCTTCTTGATTGCGAGCTTTTCGAACATCGGTGTGAACACCTCAAGACACTGCCTGACGGTATCCACAGCGTCGAAAACGGCCTCCTTGTCCTCCTGCATATCCTTATTGTAAGCAAGCGGCAGACCCTTCATGACCGTCAGCAGCGCGACAAGCGAGCCGTACACGCGCCCGGTTTTGCCGCGCACAAGCTCCGCGACGTCCGGGTTTTTCTTCTGAGGCATAATCGACGAGCCGGTGGAGTACGCGTCGTCCTGCTCGACAAACGAAAACTCCCATGAGCACCAGAGTATAATCTCCTCGGAGAACCTCGATAAATGCATCATTATTATGGAAAGCGCGCTTATGAGCTCAATGACGAAATCCCTGTCCGAAACGCCGTCAATCGAGTTTTCGGTAACGCTTTTAAACCCTAACCGCTCCGCAACGAAATGCCTGTCTATCGGGTATGTGGTGCCGGCGAGGGCGCCGCTTCCGAGTGGCATAACGTCCATACGCCTGTAACAGTCCTCAAGCCGCGTTATGTCGCGCTTGAACATCTCCGCGTATGCCATGAAATGATGCGCGGCGGTCGTGGGCTGCGCGCGCTGCAGGTGCGTATAGCCCGGCATGACCGTAAGCGTGTTCTGCGCTGCCTTTTCCGCGAGCGCGTCTTGCAGGTTTAGTATGAGCTCAATGACGGCGATGACCTCTTTCTTTAAGTTCATGCGCAAATCGAGGGCAACCTGGTCGTTGCGACTGCGCGCGGTATGAAGCCTTTTGCCGGTTTCGCCGATACGCTGTATCAGCAGCCGCTCGATATTCATATGGATATCCTCGTTGTCAACGGAAAACTCGATTTTCCCGTCCTCTATATCTGCGAGGATTTCGCCTAACGCGGTCACTGTTTTTTCGGCTTCCGGAGCGGATATTATG
>JAAYXM010000006.1 GCA_012515925.1 Clostridiales bacterium | reverse complement strand
CCGCCGAAGATGACACATTATATCATAACCGATTGAGTATTCTATATCCGAAAAATTGATTACGGTTATGATATAATTAAACCGCAAGCGGTTATTATACCGTTTAATCTATGTCCTTTATATAAAGCATGAGGTGTGGATGCTTCTTGAATATTGTCAGGGCGATTAAGAAAATATGCGAGTTTCCCGCGGCTTCGGGTTTCGAGTTAAACTCCGCGAAGCGCGTGCTCGGAATACTGAAGCGGTATGTTGACGACGCGGGTGTTGACTCGCTCGGAAACGTCATCGGCATAAAAAGGTGCGGCATAAAAAACGCGCGCTGTCTGCTGCTTGACGCGCATATCGACGAAATCGGGTTTATCGTTACGGGTTATAAAGACGGCTTTCTCCGGTTCTCGAGTCTCGGTTCGGTTGACGAGCGCGTGCTTCCCGCGATGGAGATGCTTATACTGACAAACCCGACGGTTCGCGGCGTGGTTACGTGCCTGCCGCCGCATCTGCAGACGCGCGAGGAAATGGACAAGGCAATATCCAAAGACAAGCTGTATATTGATATCGGCATGTCCGATGAAAAGGCGCGAAAGGCTGTCCCGGTCGGAACTCCGGTTATCTACGCCGCGGATTGCGTCGAGCTTCAAAGCGGCTTTGTTTCGGGCCGCGCCCTTGACGACCGGGCGGGGTTTGTCACGCTGCTTTACGCGCTCGAGCTTCTGAAAAACAAAAAGCTCTATGTCGATATCGCGGTTGTCGGCAGCGTTATGGAGGAGCTCGGCTGCCGGGGCGCCATGGTCGGCGGTTATTCGTTAAACCCCGATTACGCGATTGTTGTGGATGTAACCCATGCTTTATTGCCCGGCGCGCCGCCGGACAAATGCTTCGAGGCGGGCGGCGGGGTCGCGATCGGTATAGGCCCGAATATCAACAGGGGCATGTCCGACACGCTTAAAAGAATAGCGAGGGATAGAAAAATCCCTTACGCTTTGGAGGTTATGGAGCGTGATTCCGGCACCAACGCCTGGACGCTTCAGACCGTGCGCGAAGGTATTAGGACCGCGGTACTCTCGGTTCCGCTTCGGTATATGCACACGCCGTTTGAGACAATATGCGTAAAGGATATCGAACACACCGCGCGGCTTATCGCGGAATACGCGGTATACCTCGGGAAACAGGTTCCGGGCGAATTGTAAAACCAACGTTATACTCCTCCCCCGAGTCGGGAGAAGTATAGTATGAAAATCTGCATGCAATCTACTTGAAAGCGGGTGCGGGAAAAGAATGCTTGACATATTGCGTGAGCTTTGCCGCTTAAACGGCGTGTCGGGCTGGGAGGATTCAGTCAGACATCATATAAGAAAGCTTGTATCGGATTGCTCCGACGATATTTTTGAGGACGCCGCGGGCAACCTGTTCGTGCACAAGCCGGGCAGAAAGCGCCGCGAAAAAACGCTTATGGTCTGCGCGCACATGGACGAGGTCGGTATGATGATAAAAGGCATAACCGACGACGGGTTTCTGAAATTCGCGTTTATAGGCGGGGTTGACCGCAGGGTCGCGATGGGTAAGCGCGTCAGGGTCGGAATAAGCGGCATACCCGGGGTTATAGGCGTCAAGGCTATTCATCTGACCACCAAGGAGGAGCGCAAAAACGTACCGAAGATTGAGGAGCTTTATATTGATATCGGCGCGAAATCACGCTCCCGGGCGGAAAAATACGTCGAGCCGGGCGATGTCGCCGCGTTTGACAGCGATTATACCGAGTTCGGGGACGGGATGATTAAGGCGAAGGCGCTTGACGACAGAATCGGGTGTGCGGCAATGGTTAAGCTGATTTCAGAGCCGCTTGAATACGATACATGGTTTGTGTTTACCGCACAGGAGGAAGTGGGGCTTCGCGGCGCCGCCGTCGCGGCGTATTCGTTAAACGCGCATTCCGCGCTGGTTTTAGAGGGCACGACCGCGGCGGATATCCCGGACGTCACGGGGCATAAGCAGGTCTGCCGGTTAGGAGACGGTCCGGTTGTCGGCTGCGCGGATTTTTCGACATTATACGACAGGGATTATTTCGAGCTGTTAAAGAACCTCGCGGACGGGCTTAAAACACCGTGGCAGATAAAGCGTCTTGTCGCGGGCGGCACGGACGCCGGGATTATACACACGTCCAGGCGCGGGGTTAAAACCGCGGGGATTTCGGTTCCGGTACGGTATATTCATTCGCCGTCCTGCGTGGCGGCTAAAACCGATATAAATCACGCGCTTACGCTCGCCGCGGCCTTTATCAATCATGAAATGAGTGGTGGAAATGATCGAAATTCTTAAAATAATCGAAACGCTCTCGGATTTTAAATCCCCGTCGGGCTTTGAGCGAGGCCTCGCGCAGAAAATCACGGAGGCCGCCGCCGGGTTTGCCGACGAAGTATATACCGATACGCTCGGAAACCTTATTGTGCGAAAAAAAGGGCGCGGCAAGCGCCTTATGCTGTCCGCTCATATGGACACGGCCGGGTTTCTGGCAACGCATATTGACGACTACGGGTTTGTCCGTTTCGGGCTGCTCGGCGATATCGGGCTTGATGCCATGCAGAACGCAAATGTCGTGTTTATAAACGATGTCCGCGGCGTTGTGTCCTGTGACGAAAAAGTTGAAAAGAAGGACAGAAATCCTGAAATCTTTTATATTGACATCGGCGCGTATGATAAAGAGCACGCCCTCAACATGATAAAGCCCGGGGACGCCGCGGTTTTTGACGGAAAGCTTCGGGTTTTAAACGAAAACAGGATTTGCGCGCCATATCTCGAAAACCGTATCGGCTGCGCGCTGCTGTTATATACTTTACGTAATATCGGTAAATATAATTACGATCTGTATTTTGTTTTTACCGTGCTTGACGAGACGGGGCTTCGCGGTTCAAAGACCGCGGCGTATTCGGTAAAGCCGGATTTCGCGCTGAGTATCGGCGTTACACTCGCCGGGGACACGCCCGGGCATAAATCCGCGGTCGATATGAAGCTCGGGAAGGGCTGCGCGATAAAGGTTATGGACAAGTCGATTGTGGCGCATCCGGATATCGTTAAGGCGCTGACAAGTACCGCGGAAGAAAACAGCATAGCGTATCAATCCGATATCGTAACGTCGTACGGGACCCCGGCCGGCGCGATACACCTTGCGCGGGGCGGGATAAAAACCGGCGGGATAGGCGTTCCGATAAGATACAGGCACACGCCGTGTGAAATCGCGGATTTGCGCGATTTCGCCGACGCGGCGAGGCTTATCAGCCTCGCGACAGAGCAGGCCGCGTTTATATAAATGCTCCGGGGAGTGGTAAAATGACTCTGCAGCAGCTTAAATATATAATAAAAATCGTCGAATGCGGCTCGATTACTGAGGCGTCGAGACAGCTTTACATATCCCAGCCGAGCCTTTCAAGCGCGGTCAAGGAGCTTGAAACCGAGCTTGGTTTTGAGGTTTTTCTCAGAAGCTCAAAGGGGATTTCCCTTTCCGTCGACGGGACGGAGTTTCTCTCGTACGCGCGTCAGATTATCGAGCAGACCGAGCTTTTAGAGCAAAGGTATCTGGGCAAAAAGCCCTCAAAGCAGCTGTGCTCCGTATCCACGCAGCATTACGCGTTCGCGGTAAACGCGTTTGTCAATCTGCTCAAAGGGCTTGATGTGGACGAATACGAGTTCACGCTTCGGGAAACCCGCACGTATGAGATAATCGAGGACGTCAAAAACCTCCGAAGCGAAGTGGGAATACTGTATTTCAGTAATTTCAACGAAAAAGTGCTTAAAAAGTTTCTTAAGGAAAGACACCTGGTTTTTACCCCGCTTTTTACCGCCCTGCCGCATGTGTTTATCAGCATAAACCACCCGCTTGCCGGACATGACTCTGTTTCGCTCGACGAGCTTGACGATTATCCGTTTTTGGCGTTTGAGCAGGGCGAATACAATTCGCTGTACTTCTCGGAGGAGCTTCTGAGCGCGGTACCGCATAAAAAGACAATCCATGTCAGCGACCGCGCCACGCTTTTCAACCTGCTTATCGGGTTAAACGGGTATACCGTCTGCTCGGGCATATTAAGCCGGGATTTAAACGGGGACAATATCATATCCGTCCGGCTTAAGACGGACGAGAAAATGGTTATAGGGTATATAACAAACGAAAAATCCCGCTTGAGCCATATGGCCAAAGACTACATAGCGGAGCTTAAGCGGCTTGTTTCCGAATACGGCTTTGAACTTATGTCGTAAACTTAAGGGTTTGGCGAACACCGCGATAACTTATCGCTTTTCCTGTTTTTTGTCTAAATAAAAACGCTCCCGCGCTCAATTGAGCGCGGGAGTTTTCGTATAATTTTTTTCTATTGCGCGAGGACGGGAGCGGGTATCCCGTTATCCGCGGGAGCCTGCGCGTTATCCGCGGGAGCCTGTGTGTTATCCGCGGGGGGAGCCGCGTTGTCGGCCGGAGGGGCCGCGTTGTCAGCCGGAGGGGCCGCGTTGTCGCCGGCCGCGTTTTCCGAACCGTCGGCGGGCTGGAGCTCTATAGGCGCGTTATCGTCGCCGGCGGCAGGCGCGTCTTCCACGCCCAGAGCCTTTTTAACGTCGATACTGTCGAAAAGCGGCAGGTATTCAACCTTCATTTGCTCACTGATTTCCGCTATCTTATTATTCATGGCTTCCTGTTCGAATGTCTCGCTGTATTTCTCGATATTCTCCGTTATGTATGCTTCGGTCAGCGGAAGCTTTTTAAGAATATGGAAGCCGTACGAGGTCTGAACCAGGCCGCTTATCTCATTTTCATTAAGCGCGTAAGCGGCGTCTTCGAATTCCTTTGCCATCTGGTTTTTGGTGAATACATATCCGTCCGGATTTTCCTCAACGCCCGGGTCCTCGTTAAACTCGGTAATGAGCGCGTCGAAGTCCTCGCCGGCCTTGGCGCGCGCGAGAACCGATTCGGCTTTAGCCTTCTTATCGTTAAAATCCGCGTCCTCCGCCGTGGCCTGAATCAATATATGCTTCGCGCGGACATAGTCCTTAAGCATTACGGAAACTATATCCTCCTGCCTGGGCGCCAGAGGCTTGCCGATGTGGAACAGCTCGCCATGAAGCTTCATATATAACAAATACTCGCTGTTCATGCTGAAATCCAGGAATTCTTCAGACATTCCGGCGGCTTCGAGCTGCTTTATGAATTCGGAACGTCCGCCGTATTGGTTTATCATATCATCCTTGTATTTTTTAATGGTTTCTTTATCTTCGGCGCTTAAGGAAATTTTATTATCCGCGGCAAGCTTTTCGGCGGCGTATGCCTGTTGAAAGAATTTAATCGCTTCTTCCTTAAGAATATCGGCGCCGGTTTTGCCGTCGATTTCCTGGTCGAGCAGCTGGCTTAAATCAAAACCGACAGTCTGCTGAATCATCGCGTTGCTTCGTTTAAGCGCGTTTTCGAAAAAGTCAACCGTGACATCCTTGCCGTCGATTTTCGCGACAACCTGTTTTCCGGCTTTGTTGCAGCCCGCTAAAGAGACAAGCAGGATTGCCATTGCTAAGATATAAGCCGTGGTTTTTACAATTTTCATTAAATTAGTCCCCTTTGAATAAATTCTGCCGATAGAATTAAATCATATGGCTTTATAAAAGAATTATAACATAACAATTGATAAAAAAGCAAATCTAATATTTCCGCGATTCTCCCGTAGAGTGAGCCCCATTATAATCACTCTTCGGTTGAAGTGGTTTTATAGTCCGCGACGAATCTGGACACGGTGTCAAACGGCGGGGAGTCTTTGTCCAATCGCAGCATAAGATACGGCTGCTGCCCGGCGTTAAGCAGTACGCGCCCTCTGTATTCGGGTTTTGCGCATAACGCGGATATCCTCGCGAAATCGGGGTTTTCCATGACTATCCTGATACTGCCGCCTTTTTGGGATATCTCGGTTATGCCCGCCGCGGCGGCGCCGGAGCGCAGCAGCGATATATCGATAAGCGCGAGTGTGGATTTCGGCGGCTCGCCGAACCTGTCTATCAGCTCGTCAATGATGTCTTCCGCGTCCTCCCGGCTTCTCACCGACGCTATCTGCCGGTAAATATCCATGCGCTGCTCCGGCGAGGCTATATACTCCTCCGGGATGTTCGCGGTGATATTCAAATCCACGCCGCAGTCGCTTACGTGCATTACGTCAAGACCCCGCTCCTCGTTTACCGCCTCTTCGAGAAGCCTTAAGTACATGTCATAGCCTACGGAAATCATATGCCCGCTCTGCTCCGCGCCGAGGATATTCCCGGCGCCGCGAAGCTCAAGGTCGCGCATCGCGATTTTGAAGCCCGACCCTAATTCCACGTACTCCCGTACCGCCGAAAGCCGTTTTTCGGCTATCTCGGACAGTAGTTTTCCGCGGCGGTAGGTCAGGTACGCAAACGCGTGCCGCGATGATCTCCCGACGCGGCCGCGCAGCTGGTGAAGCTGCGCTAACCCCATGTTGTCCGCGTCCTCTATTATAATCGTGTTGACGTTCGGTATGTCTATTCCGGTTTCGATAATCGTCGTGCAGACAAGCACCTGTATTTCGCCGTCATCCATGCGGCGCATTACGTCCGAAAGCGTAAGCTCGTCCATCTGCCCGTGGGCGACGCCGATAGCGATATCCGGGATAAGCCGCGCTATTCTCGACGCGGCGGCGTCAATCGACGCCACGCGGTTATGGACATAATACACCTGTCCGCCCCTTGAGAGCTCGCGGCGTATCGCGTCGACCGCGACCTGCTTGTTGTATTCGACCACATAGGTCTGAACCGGGTGACGGTTACGCGGCGCCTCCTCCAAGATCGACATGTCTCGAATCCCGGAGAGCGCCATGTTCAGCGTGCGCGGAATCGGCGTCGCCGTAAGCGTCAATACGTCGGTTTCGCTCGCGATCTCCTTTAAGCGCTCCTTGTGCGCCACGCCGAAGCGCTGTTCCTCGTCGACGATTAAAAGCCCTAAATTATTAAACTCCACGTTTTTTTGCAGAAGCTTGTGGGTACCGATAATAAAATCGATTTCGCCGGATTTAAGCTTTTTAAGCGCGTTCCTGTTTTGCGCCGGCGTGTTGAACCGGCTTATAACGGCTATATTTACCGGGTATTTCGCGAACCTGTGTTTCGCGGTTATGAAATGCTGCTGCGCCAGAACCGTTGTGGGGACGAGCATCGCCGCCTGCCTGCCGCTTAAAAAGCACTTCATGACAGCGCGCAGCGCAACCTCGGTTTTCCCGAAGCCCACATCCCCGCAGAGCAGGCGGTCCATCGGATAGCGCCGCTGCATGTCCGCCTTTATCTCGGCGCTGCAGCGAAGCTGGTCCTCGGTTTCCTCGTATTCGAAGGCTTCCTCGTATTCGCGCTGCATGCCGCAGTCCGGGTTGAACGGCTTGCGCTCTATTTCACGCCGCCGCGCGTACAGCTTTATCAGGTATTTCGCGAGGTCCTTTGCAGCGCCCTTCGCGCGGGATTTCGCCCTCTGCCATTCCGTGCCGCCGAGCTTGTTTAACCTGACCGGCGAGTCCTCGCCCGCGCCGATGTATTTTGATACCATGTCAAGCTGCGTAACCGGCACGTACAGCACATCCGTACCCGCGTAAATTATTTTAATATAATCCTTTTCCGCGCCCTCGACGACGATTTTCGCGATTCCCGCGAATCTGCCGAT
>JAAYXM010000083.1 GCA_012515925.1 Clostridiales bacterium | reverse complement strand
GGAAATCGCGTCATATATTAAGAATAAATAATTTTACCGGTAGTTGCCGGAGAAACGGGTAGTCTATGGAAAGTATGTCAGGTTTAAAAAGAACAAAATACTGCGGAATGTTCCGCGCGTCGGATATCGGCGAAAAAGCGGTTGTATTCGGATGGGTTCAGCGCATGCGGAACTTAGGCGGGCTTATTTTTATCGACCTTCGTGACAGGACGGGCGTCGTTCAGTGCACATTTGACGAGGCTATAAATAAGGAGCTGTTCGATAAGGCATTTACTGTACGAAGCGAGTATGTTCTGGCCGTCGCGGGTGTCGTAAGAAGCCGCGGCTCGGACATAAACCGCGACAAACCTACGGGCGAGGTTGAAATACTGGCGTCGGAGCTTCGGATTCTGTCGAAGGCCGAAACCCCGCCGTTTGAAATCGTTGAGGACAGCGACGTAAACGATATGCTGCGCCTGAAATACCGCTATCTCGACCTGCGCCGCCCGGATATGCAGCAAAAAATCGCGCTGCGGCACAGGATTACCAAGCTCGCGCGGGATTATTTCGACGGCTGCGGTTTCTATGAAATCGAGACGCCGATGCTTACAAAATCCACGCCCGAGGGCGCGCGTGACTATCTCGTGCCCTCACGCGTACACCCGGGCAAGTTTTACGCGCTTCCGCAGTCCCCGCAGCAGTACAAGCAGCTTTTAATGCTCGCCGGGTTTGACAGGTATATGCAGGTTACCCGCTGCTTCCGTGACGAGGATTTGCGCGCGGACAGGCAGCCCGAATTTACGCAGCTTGATTTGGAAATGTCGTTTGTGGATATAGACGACGTAATAGAGGTGAACGAGGGCTTTATAAGCCTTATTTTCCGGGAAATACTGAATCTCGATATGCCGAGTCCTTTCCCGCGCATGAAATATCGGGAGGCTATGGAGCGTTTCGGAACCGATAAGCCGGATTTGCGCTTCGGTTACGAGCTTTGCGATATTACCGATATCGTAAAAAACAGCGGCTTCAAGGTATTTTCGGGCGCCGTCGAAAGCGGCGGCAGCGTCCGCCTTATCAATGTAAACGGCGCGGCGGAAAAAATAAGCCGTAGGGATATCGACGCTCTCGGCGAGTTCGTAAAGACTTACCGCGCCAAAGGGCTTGCGTGGATTAAGTATTCTAACGGCGAGGTTTCGTCATCGTTCGCTAAATTCATGACGGAAGAAGAGCTTTCCGAAATAAAGAAACGCGCGAACGCGAAGGACGGGGATATCCTGTTCGTCGTGGCCGACGCGAGCGATGATATCGTGTTCGCCTCGCTGGGCGCGCTGCGCCTTGAGTGCGCAAGGCGGCTTAACGTTATTGACGAGAGCAGGTTTAACGTCTTGTGGATAACCGATTTTCCTCTGCTCGAATACGACGAGGAGGAAAAAAGGTTTGTGGCGAAGCATCATCCGTTCACCTCGCCGATGGACGAGGATATAGACCTGATTCGCGAAAACCCTGCCGCCGTTCGCGCAAAGGCGTACGACATTATTATCAACGGAACCGAGGTGGGCGGCGGCTCGATACGTATACACTCGACGGAACTGCAGGAGCTTATGTTCGAAACCCTGGGCTTTTCGAAGGACGAGGCGCACGCGCGCTTCGGGCATTTAATCGAGGCGTTTTCCTACGGCGCGCCGCCGCACGGCGGGATAGCCTACGGGCTCGACAGGCTTACAATGCTGATGGCCGGCTGCGACTCGATTCGCGACGTTATCGCGTTTCCGAAGGTGCAGAACGCGTCGGAGCCGATGATGGCCTCGCCGGATTATGTGGACAAGGTCCAGCTTGACGAGCTTCATATAAAGCTATTAACAGAAAATTAACAACAGAACGTTTAAATTGTGATAAATTAATCATAAACTATTTACTCGGGAGGGAAAACCGATGATAAAAGTGCTCGGTCTTACCAAAAGATACGGCACGAAGGAAGCGGTTAAAAACATTTCTTTCAGCATTGCAAAAGGAGAGATTGTCGGGTTCTTGGGTCCGAACGGGGCCGGTAAAACAACCACAATGAATATCATTACGGGGTATATTTCCGCGACCGCGGGAAAGGCGCTGATAGCCGGCTTCGACGTGCTGGACGACCCGATTTACGCGAGGCAGCACATAGGTTATCTCCCCGAACATCCGCCGCTCTATCAGGATATGACGGTAAACGAATATCTGCGGTTTGTCTATAACCTTAAAAAGGTCAGACACAGGAAATTCGAAAAGCATATATCCGAGATTTGCGAGCTTGTCGGGATTTCCCATGTGCGCGGGCGCGTTATCGGCAACCTGTCAAAGGGATATAAGCAGCGCGTCGGCCTCGCCCAGTCACTTATCGGCGACCCGGACGTTTTAATCCTTGACGAGCCGACGGTGGGGCTTGACCCGAACCAGATAATCGAAATCCGGAACGTGATAAAGAACCTCGGACGCGAGCGGACGATTATACTGTCCACGCATATACTCCCCGAGGTCAACGCGGTATGCGAGCGCGTCATAGTGATAAACGACGGCGTCATCGTAGCGGACGACAAGCCCGAAAACCTCGCGAAAAAAATCGCGAAGCAGAACAGGTTTTCCGCGCGGATTGTCGGCGAAAGTCAGGCCGTCGTTAACATTGTTTCGGGTGTCCCGGGCGTTGCCGGGGTCAAGTTTATAAAAAACGCGGAGGAGAACGCGGGCGATTATATTATCACCTCGGACGAAACCCGTGACATCAGACAGCCCTTGTTCTACGCGCTTGCCGAAAACAATATGCCGTATTTGTCCTTTACCTCTTACGGCGTTTCGCTTGAGGATGTTTTCGCGAAGCTGACGCAGCAGGACTCCGAACACAGCAAGGAGGAATTAAGCAAATGACAGCAGTATTCAAACGCGAATTCCGCGCGTATTTCACCGGACCGATAGGATATATTTTCTGCGCCGCGTTCTTTTCGGCAATCAGCTTCAGCTTCTACCTTGACAACGTGTCGGCGTACAGAAGCGACTTCTCGACGATATTCAATATCATGATGCTGTGGCTGATACTGTTGGTGCCGCTCATGACCATGAGACTCTGGAGCGAGGAAAAGCGCCAGAAAACCGACCAGCTTCTTCTGACCGCGCCGGTCGGGACTATGGAAATCGTTCTGGGCAAGTTCTTTTCCGCGCTGTGCGTATTCCTGTGCGCGCTGAGTCTTACGTTTATATACCCGATAATAGTATCGCTGTTCGGCACGCCGGAGGTTAAAAGCATTATCGGAAATTACGTGGCTATCACTTTTGCCGCCTCGGCTTATATCGCGATAAGCCTGTTTATCTCGTCACTGACCGAGAGCCAGATTGTCTCGGCGATACTTTCGATTATATCGCTGTCGCTGTTTCTCGCGATGAATGTGATATTCGAAAGCACGAATATCGAGTTTCTTGCCAAGGCGCTCGGATTTTTGTCGATGATAACGAGATATTTCAACTTCTTCCAGGGGTTGTTCTCGCTGTCCGACGTGTTTTATTTTATAAGCCTGACCGTAATATTTCTCTTTTTAACTTCAAGAGTTATAGAGAAAAGGCGCTGGAGTTAAGGAGGGGAGCGGCATGAAGTTTGATTTTAAGAGCTTTAGGATAAACACAAAAACTTTAAAATACGGTTCCATCTCAACACTGTTCACGATTTTTTTCATCGCGGCGCTTCTGCTCTCGAACATACTTGTGGATTTTGCGACCACAAGGTTTTCGTTAAAGCTGGATTTGACCGAGGAGGGGCTGTATCAGCTCGACCCGGCTACCCAGGAGCTTTTATCATCGCTTGAGGATGACGTTACCATATATATCCTGGCGACGGAAAACAGCATGAAGAAGAATACGACCGCGAACAGTATTCTGGAGACAATTTACCGCTACAATACAAATTCCGGCGGAAGAGTCAAATACCAGTTTATCGACCCGAATAAGAACCCCGCGTTTTTTGAACAGTATAAGACCGCTCGCAACGCTGGAAGCAGGGCGCTGCTTGTGGTCGGGCCGTACCGTGATATAGTTTTGAAAAGCGACGAGTTTATATGGACATATCAGAACTCGGATAAATTCAGGTTCTACGGTATCGAGGAAAAGATTTCGTCCGCGATTCTGTTTGTGACGTCCAAGGACATTTCCCGCGCGGCCCTGGTAACCGGCCACGAAGGAAAGGACCCAAAGGCGCTCGCGAGCATTATTAAGGGAAACAATTTCGAATATGTTTCGATAAACCTTACGACGACGGATATACCGGATAATGTGAACAACCTTATCATATCCGCCCCGACGGTGGATTTTTCAGCCGAGGAGATTAAAAAAATCGACGATTTCCTGAAAAAAGACGGGAAAAACCTGTATGTGTTCTGGAGCGTGGAAACACCGCATCTCGAAGTGCTTGAAAGATACCTGGTCGAATGGGGGATAAGCTTCGGGGACGCGGCTGTATACGACAGCAAGGAAGCCTTCCAGCGTCAGGATTTAATAATCCCGGGTATTGTCAATAATGATGTCACCGCCGAAATGAATCAGGGCGACCGCTTTATTATCATGCCGGGCACCGTTCCGATAAATATTCTCTGGAACGAGAGCGGCTATACAAGGGTTCTGCCGGTTTTGCAGTCCGGAACAAGCTCTTATGCCAAAGTCTTTAACCCGGCCAAGCCCATAACCGACTTAAACAAAGCGCAGGGCGATGTTATCGGCCCGTTCACGGTCGCCGCGGTATCCGAGCGCGCCACGCAAAAGGCTGGCGAATACTTCGTTTCGCGCGTATTCTCATTCGGGACAAGCGATATCGCCGCGGAGGAGATAGCCGGCGTTCCCAGCGCGTATAACGTTGGATTTTTAACCGAAATAGTGGATTACGCAAACCCGAAAACCAATGTAATGGAAGTCATGCCCAAGATGACCGAGGACCACGATTTGAATATAACAAAGGGGCAAGTAGATACAATACGCTGGATATTGATTATATTACCGATATTGATACTTGTCGCGGGGCTTGTTGTGTTCTTTGTCAGAAGACATAAATAGGAAAGGATGTGTAAGGATGCGGCAGTTTAAACCCGTCATCATTACAGCAATTGTTTTTATAGTGCTCGCGGGCGCGGTGTTCGTCGCGTCAAAGTTCATGCCGAAAACCCCGGACGAGTTGCCCCCCGGGCTGAATACGGATTCCAACTCCATTTATATTATCAATAAAACCGCAAACGCGGTCGAGAGCATTAACGTAAAAACGGACTTCGGAGAGGAATTCACGATTGATTATTACTCCGACCAGAACGGCGTCAGAAAGGCAAAGCTTCGCAACGCGGAGCCGCGCTTTAAGTATAACCTCGACGAGATGGACACTTTAACCGGATATGTGGGTATTTTAGCCGCTATAGAGGAAATCCCGGACGCTAACGATGACAAGCAGTTCGGTTTCGACAAGCCGCGCCGGAGATTGTCCATCAAGTATTCCGACGGCGAGAAAATCAACCTTCTGCTCGGCGCGGACTCGCCTATCGGCGCGGGCATGTATATCAAGCGTGCCGATACCAATAAGGTGTATCTGATCGGCGGAAGCACGACCGAAATGCTGATGAAAACGCTTAAGGATTATCGGGATTTGATTTTATTCGGCCCGTATAACAGCGCGTCCGATATAATCAATGTTACTATAGACCGCCCGGATGAAGAACCTATTAAAATCGAGTATTCGGACGAGAAAAAAGACGATGAATCCCCGATTGCGGTGCAGTACAAGCTGACAAGCCCGGTAAACGCCGAGATTTCAAACGATATTGTTACGGAAAAGCTTCTGGATAAGCTGATTGCGATTAAGGCTAAGGCTTTGATTGAGGATTACCCGAAGGACCTTAAAAAATACGGCCTGAAGGACGCGTTTCATATCGAATTTGCCGATATCAACGACAAGAAAACCGGCCTTACCATCGGTGATCGGACCGAAAACGGCGGGCGCTATCTGATGGTTGACGACGTGCCCTCCGTGTTTGAGACCGAGGAGGATGTCACATTCCTTGATTTGAAGTACACCGATATAATCATGAAGCTTATCTGGATTTACAAGTCCGACGAGGTTTCCGAGATTGTATATACCCTGCCCGGCGGCGTCACCCATACGCTTAAAATGAATGTTTCGGGCGACACGTACAACGCAAGCTATGACGGCGGAAATATCAGCCGCGAGAACGCGAACAACCTGTTTTTATACACGATACGGTTTACGCTGCAGGGCGCAATCGACAGCAGCATGCAATACGGCGCGCCCGAGTATTCTATTAAGATGACGCTGAAAAACGGGAATGTCACAACGCTCGGCCTCGCGCGCATAAACGAGCGCCAGTACGCCGCGATAATCGACGGCAAGCCCGCGCAGTATTATGTGAACGTCACCGAGGTGGACGAGCTCGCGGACGCGTTTAAGGCCCTTCAGGAAGGGCGAGACATCACCCCGATGTTTTAAGAAATAACAATAAGGGGCTGTAGCAAATTTTTGTTTTGCTACAGCCCCTTATTGTTATTACTGATTATCTGACTTTTGAGTTGGGGGATATTTCGTCGGCGAAGATAACCTTTATGTCGTCCCCGTCGTCCGCCGCGAGCAGCATGCCGCGGCTGTCCACGCCGCGGATTTTTGCGGGTTTTAGGTTCGAAACAAGTATAATATTTCTTCCGATTAAATCCTCGGGTTTATATTTCTGCGCAATTCCGGATACGATCTGGCGCGTTTCATCGCCGAGTGAAACAACGATTTTAAGAAGCTTGTCGGATTTCGGCACGTTTTCGCATTCGATAATCTTCGCAACGCGCAAATCCACCTTCGCGAAATCGTCGATGGATATCTCGGCCGTATCATCTTTATCATTATCCTGTTCCTCACCGGATATCGAAGCCGCGAGCGACTCAAGCTCCGCAGGGATATCGATTCTCGGGAACAGCACCTTGCCTTTATTAACCGTATATGTGCCGACCTTGCCCCATTTTAGCGCGTCCCAGCCCGTGTCTTCTTCGCCGGATATGCCTAACTGCTCGAAAATGGCCGCGGCGGTTTCGGGCATTGCGGGTTTAATGAATATCGCCGAAACGCGCAGCGTCTCGCACAGGTTGTACAGCACCGCGGCAAGCCGCGCGGAATTCTGCTCGTCCTTCGCGAGTATCCAGGGCATTGTTTCGTCGATATACTTGTTTGCCCTGCCGATAAGCTTCCACACCTCGGTCAGCGCGACGGAAAACTGCATGTTGTCCATATGCTGCGCGTAAACCGGCGCCACCGCGTCAAACAATTCGATAAGCTCGTTGTCGATATCCGCGCTCTCCCGCGCCTCTGGCGTAGTCCCGGAGAAATATTTATCAACCATTGTCACGGTGCGCGACAGCAGGTTGCCTAAGTCGTTCGCGAGGTCGGAATTGATCCGGTTGAGAAGCGCCTCGTTGCTGAACAGCCCGTCGGAGCCGAACGGGATTTCGCGCAGCAGAAAATAGCGTATGGCGTCGACGCCGTATTTCTCGCAAAGCACGACAGGGTCCACGACGTTCCCCTTAGACTTGCTCATTTTCCCGCCGTCAAGCAAGAGCCAGCCGTGTCCGTAAACCTTTTTGGGAAGCGGCAGCCCCAGCGCCATCAGCATAATCGGCCATATTATCGTATGAAACCTAACTATCTCTTTGCCGACAAGATGAATATCCGCCGGCCAGTACCTTTGGAATCTCACGTCGTCCTCCGAAAGATAGCCTAAGGCGGTGATGTAATTTGAAAGCGCGTCTATCCAGACATAGACGATATGTTTATCGTCGAAGGTCACGGGAACGCCCCATTTGAACGAGGTACGCGAAACGCATAAATCCTCGAGCCCGGGCTTAATAAAGTTGTTCATCATCTCGTTGAGCCTGCTTTGCGGGCTGATGAACTCCGGATTTTTCTCGAGATACTCGATTAATCTGTCCTGATACTTGGAAAGTCGGAAAAAGTAGCTTTCCTCGCGGGACAGCTCAACCTCCCTGCCGCAGTCCGGGCATTTGCCCTCGTTTAGCTGGCGCTCGTTCCAGAACGCCTCGCAAGGCGTGCAGTACCAGCCCGTATACTCGCTTTTGTATATATCGCCGTTATCGTAAAGCTTTTTAAATATCTTCTGGACCGCCTTGATATGCTTGTCGTCGGTGGTCCTGATAAAGTCGTCGTTTGAAATATTCATAAGCTTCCAGAGCTTTTTTATGCCGGCGACGATACCGTCAACATACTCCTTCGGCGAGACGCCCTTTCCCTCGGCAATACGCGCGATTTTCTGGCCGTGCTCGTCCGTGCCCGTAAGAAACATCACGTCATAGCCGCGCATTCTCTTATAGCGCGCGGCTGTATCGGCGAGCACCGTGCAGTATGAATGGCCGATATGCAGCTTATCCGACGGATAGTATATCGGCGTAGTAATAT
>JAAYXM010000082.1 GCA_012515925.1 Clostridiales bacterium | reverse complement strand
CGGCTCCATATACGGGGAGATTCCCGAGTGGCCAAAGGGGGCAGACTGTAAATCTGTTGTCAGTGACTTCGATGGTTCGAATCCATCTCTCCCCACCATGCAAATAGAGTCTTGCTAAACGCAAGGCTCTATTTGCAATGAAATTCGTCCCTACGGAACGAGTGAAATAAGCTACGCTTATGAAATACGCCTTACGGCGTGTGAAATATGCTTTGCATATTATGGAACGACACTGAAGAACTGTCCCCCCGTGTCGTAGAATTATTAAAAGTAACAAAGCACATAAAAGGAAAGAATAATTTGAAAGTGCGAAGTGCGGTACTGCGTGACAAATTGATATTGTGAAATCACTATGAAAAACAACACGAAAGAAAACAATACAAAAGGAACAAAGCGAGAAACGGCATAGTATAAACGCAGGAGCAAGACGAACGACACAGGAAAAACCGTCCCCGCTGTATCGTTATTTACTTCGGCAAGACCCACAAAAATTACTTATTGCGTCAATCCGGGTTAACAAACGGTTCTTCTGTTTTTCGCATGAATGATTTAAAGCTTTCTTTAAGTGAATAGGTATCGGAAATATCCCGTAGGGCTTATTTGCTGTACCCCTTTTTACGCGTTTATGGCGAAATATCGATTTTTAAAGGTAAAAAAAGGCTCCCGCACTCCGATTTCTAAAAAATCATTGTGCGGGAGCTTCTTTATTTATTCCGGTTTTCCGATTTTTGCATGAAAGACTCAAAGCTCTCCTTAAGCGAATAGGTATCGGAAGGAGAAACGCCGATATGCCTTTTATATGTCTTTGAGAAATAAGAGGCGTTATTGAAGCCGACCGCCTGCATTGCCTCTTTAGCGGAGCAGTTGTTTTTCTGAATAAGCTTTTTAGCCTCAATACAGCGCAGCCTGTTAATATATGTATGAATCGAATGATTGGTTATTTCCTTGAACGTATGACAGATATAATACTTGCTGAAGCCGAGCTCGCTCGCGATTGTGTTAAGCGAAATAGGGTTCATGAAATTCATCTGTATGTATTTTAGCATTTTGTTAAACACATTAATCTTATCCGGGGTCTGCGCATTTACCTTTGCGTTTTCATTGTAAAAAAACGGCTTTAAATCGTCATGGTTTTTGAAAAGGAACACAAGCAGCAGGGTTGCCAGCGCTTTTATTTCAATCCAGAAATATTCGGATTTGTTTTCATATACGTGAATTAGTGCGTTAAATCTTTCCTGCGCTTGTTTGCTTTTAATATAATGCTCAAGCTCGATTCTATCCGGCTGGAACCCGCAGTCCTTTAAAAAATTATTGCCGACTATCAGACAGTAATGCTCGCTGTTCCTGTCTTCGGTATAAACTCTGTGTAAATCGTCCGGATTGATTGCGATTATATCTCCGGGCTGCAAATTCTGATATTTCAGATTGTTTATATCAACATTTATTGACCCCTTTGCAACAAATATAAGCTCAAGCCCCTCGTGATATTGAAGCTCTCCGCTAACATCCATATAAAAGGTATTGTGAAAAATCAGCGATTGCTTAACGTCCGTATATAAATGCGCCTCATATAAAGGTACGGGCATAATAATACCTCCCGAAAAAGGTCTTCCTTTGTTTAATATAAATAGATTTACTGTCAATATTATTATACAAATACGACTTTGGGTTGTCAACCGATACCATTCGTGATTGTTGTTCCGGAGAGTAAATACGCATAGCGGTTATATGACAGCAATATTGTGTCAGATAAAGACAATTCGGTTTATTTACATTTAGTATAGGAAAGGGTATATTTAATGTGGATATCGTTCTGATTATTAATGCGAAAAACGGTTATTGTTATTACAGTAACCAAAACGCATCAATAACTATTAATAAAGGAGGATGAAACAATGAACAAAACCAAGGTAGGTAAGGCGTCAAGGATGCTATCGGCGCTGATTGTGTTTACAATGCTGTTAGCGCTGATACCCGCATCGCAAATCACGGCGTCCGCGGATGACCCGCAGCAGATTGTAGTTGATTTTTCTCAGACTACAACAACACATGACGGTACTAAATATATAATTACCTCAAGTCCGGGATATACCGTGGTTGATGAGTTGAGTACGGTCG
>JAAYXM010000081.1 GCA_012515925.1 Clostridiales bacterium | reverse complement strand
GATTATAGACGTTCACAACCACCCGGACTGGTGCGGTCATAACCTCGAAAAATTCATCAAAAACATGGACATGTACGGGATAGACAAAACCTGGCTTTTATCATGGGAAGCACCTCATGACGAGTATGACCCGCAATATCTGAGTAAATGCCCGACATTAAACGCACCCTGGGGTCCTATTCCGTTCGAACGCTGTATTTCTTATATGGAGCGCGCGCCCGAACGTTTTATTCTCGGCTACGCGCCCGACCCGCGCCGCCCCGACGCGATAAGCCGCCTTTCCGCCGCGATTGATATTTACGGCGTAAAGGTCTACGGCGAATTGAAGATACGAATGATGTTCGACAATCCCGACGCGATTCGCATGTACCGTTTCTGCGGTGAAAAGGGGCTCCCCGTACTCGTACATATCGATTACGAATTTGACCTCGGCGCAAACGCCTGGCCCCGCCCGAACTACTGGTACGGCGGCGGCATAGAGCCGTTCGAACGCGCGGTTGCCGCATGCCCGGAAACAATATTTATCGGCCACGCGCCGGGATTCTGGGCGCATATCTCAAACGACGATTTGTATAATAAAGAAGCGTATCCGAAAACAAAGGTGATTCCGGGCGGTAAGCTTATCGATATGCTTAACAGATACCCGAATCTGTACTGTGATATGTCCGCGGGCAGCGGGTGCAACGCGCTAAAGCGCGACCCCGATTTCGCCGTGTGGTTCTTAAACGAATATCAGGACAGGGTATTATACGGCAGGGATTATTTCGACAACCAGCACCAGGAGTTTTTGAAAACACTGCCGCTTGATAAGAGCGTTTTGGATAAGATATACTACAAAAACGCCCTGCGGCTGTTAGCTTAATGTTTATATTTGAGGGCTTTGTGCCTTGCGGCACAAAGCCCTCAATCTATCCGTATATGACCGACATCGGGTCGACGGGCACGCCGTCCTTCCACACCTCAAGATGCAGATGCGGCTCCTCCATGCATTCGGCAAGCGAGCTTGAACCGACGCCGCCGATAACCTCTCCCGACTTGACGCTCTGACCCTTTTTAACCACAATACCCTTCATCAGGTTGGAATACACGCTTTTATATCCCTTGCTATGCTCTATAATAACCGTGTGCCCCATCATCTCGTCTTCATATACATCCTTTACGACCCCGTCCGCGATAGCGCGCACCTTCGCGCCTTCCTCGGCTATAATATCGGTTCCCGAATGCGTGCGCCAATCCCCGAAGGTTTTGCTCTTAATAAGCTCGTCCTTTGAAAACGGAACGTCTATTCTGCCGCTAAGCGAGCTTACGAATAACACGGGCTCGTCGGGCGGCGCGGTTTCCTTTGAAACCTGGCGGGCTTCCTCCGCCGGTTTTTTATCCTGCGTTTGCTTTGGTTTCGCCGGCTCGGTTTTCTGAGCCGGCTTTGCGGTTTCGGCGGGCTTTTTGTCCTCGGTTTTTTCCGTGTCGTCCGGCATTATCAGCGGGGTCTGGTTAAGCGCGCTCTCGAAATCATATTCGCTTTCCCGCGGAAAATCCAGACCGGCGTCCCAGCTTTCCGCATAATCTTCAAATTCGTTCCCGCCGGAGAATAATACATAACCCGATATGCCTATTGCGGTAATGCATAGAAACAGGATTATGTAAAATCCGTTTCTGGCGAGTTTTTTATAGAAATCCTGGGATTTTCTCATTAAAACACCTCCAAAGTTATTGTTGCCTAACCTTGGAGGGCTTATACATATGTTTATATAAAAATTATTTAACGCAGCCCGTCAAATACAGTATCAGGTATAAAACCGGCTGATGAAGCAGATATATCAAAAGCGTATGCCGCCCCACCGCGGATATAACCGGAACTTTGGTTTTATAAAACCATTCTGGCATGCGTTTTTCCTTCGTAAACCCGCCGAACCATGTCCCGAACAAAAACACGAATAACCACGGAAATATCGGAAAATAATCCGCGGTGTAAAAGCCGCTGTCCGGAATACCCAGTATCCATAACCCCGGTATGTCAACAGAAAGGCTTGAATTTATCTGGTATAAAGCCGCGGCGGAAAGTATAAGCAGGCTTATCCATATATACGGAGGGACGCGCGAAAAAAATTTCGGCGCCGCCGAGTATATCAAAACCGAAACGCCCAGAAAATGCAGTATTCCGAAATAAATCGGCGTGTCCGCCAAATATGTCGCGACGCTTATAATCGCCGCGAGCGTTAAGAGCAATATCCCGCGGCGCGGGTTGTTTCTCGAATACCGGCACGAAAAACCGCACAGCAGTATGAAAACGCCGGCGAAAACCGATTGGAGCGTATTTATGGCCGGGTTGAACAAAATCCAATCCGGCCAGCGCCCGTACATCACCATGTCATATCCGAAATGATATACTACCATAAGCAGTATCGACACGCCGCGAAGCGCGTCGATAATATCTATTCTGTTGTCATGTCGTTTAAACATTGAACCGAAACAGCACAACATCCCCGTCCTGCATGACGTAGCTTTTCCCTTCACTTCGAACAAGCCCCTTTTCGCGCGCCGCGGCCATCGACCCGCAGGCCATAAGCTCCTCAAACGAAATAACCTCGGCGCGTATAAACCCGCGTTCGAAATCCGAATGTATCTTGCCCGCCGCCCGGGGCGCCTTAGTCCCTCTCGTTATCGTCCACGCTCGCACCTCGGGCTCGCCCGCGGTAAGATACGAAATCAGCCCCAAAAGCGAATAGCACATTGTTATAAGCCGGTCAAGACCCGATTTTTCAAGCCCCAGCTCGTTTAAAAACAAGGCTTTTTCCTCTTCGGGAAGCTCCGAAATCTCCTGCTCGAGCTTCGCGCAGATGGGCATAACCTCCGCATTGTTCGCCCGCGCGTATTCTTTAAGCTTTATATAGCCTTCGTTTGACTCGTGCCCCGCGGCAAAATCATCCTCGGAAAGGTTCGCCGCGAATATGACGGGCTTCGCGGACAGAAGCTCCAGACCTGAGATTATGTCCTTTTCCTCCTCAGTTACCTCAAAGCTTCGCGCCTCGCGCCCGGCGTTTAAATGCAATGAGAGCCTTTCCAGTATTTCAAGCTCGGCGGTATAGCTTTTATCGCCCTTTAAGAGCTTTTTAACCTTGTCAATCCGGCGCTCGAGCAGCTCGATATCCGATAGAATCAGCTCGGTGTTAATCGTTTCGATATCCCGAACCGGGTCGATACTTCCATCTACATGGACGATATTGTCATCCTTAAAGCAGCGCACCACATGCACAACCGCGTCAACCGACCGGATATTTGATAAAAACTTGTTGCCGAGACCCTCGCCCTTCGACGCGCCGCGGACAAGCCCCGCGATATCCACAAACTCCACGGTGGCGTACGTCGTCTTTTTCGGGTTGTAAAGTTCTGAGAGCGCGTCAACGCGCGGGTCGGGGACCGGAACTATCCCGATGTTCGGGTCGATCGTGCAAAACGGATAATTCGCGCTATCCGCGCGCGAGTTTGTAATAGCATTAAACAACGTGCTTTTACCGACGTTCGGCAGCCCGACAATACCTAATTTCATATATTCTAAATCTCCTTTATTTTCAATGGTTTTTCGGGTTTTGGGGACACACTCCGCACCAATTCCGCACCAATTTTTCGCAGCGCACCATTTTTAACTTGCCACATTGGTGT
>JAAYXM010000080.1 GCA_012515925.1 Clostridiales bacterium | reverse complement strand
GTTTTGACATTTATAGTATATCTCCCTTTTATATGCTTTTTATGGTGAGGAGAACCAAGCCCCGCCAATCAAAGATTGCAGGAAGCCGCCCCAATACGTGCAGTCATCCTCGCCGTAAACTACGGCTGCCGTGAATCTGCCTTGCACGGCAGCCGCGGTTTATATGCTTTATTGTTCCATTGCCTTAAGTACGTTGTTATATGACCTTTCGAGTATTTCGAGCATCTCGTCGCCGCCCATTTCCTTTACATTCTTTATAAAGCTGTCATACTCGCTGAGTGAAGTCTGCCCTAACAGAAACTTGCTTAAGCCCTCGTTGATATATGCCTGAAGCTCCGGCAGGATTTCATTTTGTCTCGCATCGTCCTCCTCACTAAACGGCACCCACTCGAGCGGATTCAGCTTGAGCGGCAGGTACTGCTCGACCTCGCGGCAGGCCGCGACCTGCTCCTCGGTATATGTAGCCTCGTATGCCTCGAGTGCTATGCGCTGATATGTGCCGTATGAGGCTATCCCGTAGGCCAGGCTCGGCGATTCTCCATCCTTGAGTATGAATTTGCGCTTGCCGTCAACCACCTCGTAGGTTTCACCGGCTTTACCCCAACTCAATAAATCCGAACCCTTGTCGGTATACATCCAGTCAAGCAGCTTAAGCGCGTTGTCTATGTTCTTCTGCTTACCCGTATTCAGCACGGTATATCCCGAAAAGTCCGGCGCGGTCCGGCGCATCATCTGCTGCGCGTTCGGTACATCAGGCTTCGGCGGCGGCATAAGCGCAAGAGTGTATTCGGGGTTTTGCTGCCGCATCGGGATATTGAAGAAGTCAATCCGTACCAGATAATCAATCGTGATAAACCCGCGGTCGGTGCTCATCAGCTCTTCCCACTGCTTTGTCGCGATAGTAAGATAATCGGGCGGAACAAGCTTTTCCTGTTGAAGCTTTTTGTAGTAGTTGATAATGTCGAGCATTATCGGCTCCGTCGCGCCGATTTGCCATGTATTTGCGTCAAAGTCGAAATACGGCTCATGTACAAAGTATTTTTTCCATGACGGACCCGTAAGTTTAAGCTGGTCCAATCCGTTTCGAATACAAATCGGATAGCTTTCGGGATAGAGCTCCTTAAGCTTTTTCGCGGTCTGATAAAGCTCCTCGTAGGTCTCGGGAACCTTTAATCCGTGCTTGTCGAATATATCCTTGCGGTACATCCAGCCCCGGCGGTTAAAAACCGTGTGCGTACCGTATACCGGCGCGCAGTATACGTTTCCGTCGTTTGCCATGCGCATCGACATTATTTCCCGGCGCTCCTCCTCCGGAAACGTGTTCCAGAACGCCGTGTAGTTCGGCAGCTTATCCTCATTTTCGTTCAGCGCGATAAACGCTCCGCTTGAGGCGTACCTGTCCACATGGCGTTTGTCGCCCCACAGGTGCAAAAGATCAGTCATCGAGCTTTTGTCCGCCATCATAAGCGTTATCTTTGTTGACGTTTCGGTATCCGGCACCACGACAAGATTAAATGTCGCACCCGTGGCCTCCTGGAAGTATTTCCATATCTTCCAGTCCGCGTTGTACGGCCAGCTTCTGTGGGAGGCTATGAAGATTGAAATCTCCGTGGGCTCGGTAAAAAGCTTGCCCTCGCCCGATGTGCCCGTTTGCGCCGGCTTGTCAGCCTTACCGCAGGATACGAGCGCAAAACAGATTGCAAGCGCGGATAATAACGCTATGCTTCTTTTCCATGTCTTGGCTTTCATTTTTTTACCTTCTTTCTGTGTTTTTTCGTAAGCGGGGAGCTTGTATTAACTCCCCGCTTACTATGAGGAGGAGAAAAGGATTTTTTACAGATTATACAGGCTGATTATACGGTGAAGCAGAACGGCGACCTCGGCGCGTGTCGTGTACCCCTTCGGGTTTATTTTTCCGTTCGAGCCGGTTATGAGTCCGAGGCTTACAAGCCTTGAAACCGCGTTATACGCGTAGGGCGAGATATCCGCCGCGTCGTCAAAATTAAGCTCATCGGGCTCCGAAGGCTGTATAAGCCCCGCAGCCTCAAGCGCGCGCACGGCTATAACCATCATGTCCTCACGGGTTATGCTTAACGTGGGATTATATCTGTTTCCGCCAACACCCGTTACAATGCCTGAGTTTCTCGCTGTCGCGAGCTCGGACGCGTAGTACGCGCCCTCCGGCACATCGGAGAAGTTCTCCGTATTGTCCGAGCTTAGTTTCAGCGCGCGTACGAACAGTATCGCGAAATCCGCACGTGAAATATTATCGCCCGGCGCATAGGTGTTTTCCGTTCTTCCCTTAATTATGCCTTTTTCGGCTAACTCCTCTATCGCTTCGCTTGCCCACGGGTGGTTTATAAGGTCGGTAAACCTGCCCGTCGTTATCGGCGGAGGCGGCGGGAGCGGGTTTGTGTCAACCTGACCGCCGTTCTGTCCTTTTCCGCCGTTATCTCCGCCCGGTCCGCCGCCCGGTCCGCCGCCCGGTCCGTTCGTGTCCGGCTGAGTTGTACCGTTATCGGGTTTCTTCGGACCCGCCGTGGCGCCGCGGACGGTTATTTTAAACCTTTCTACCGTGGTCAACGAACCGTCGTCCGCGATAAGCTCGATTAAGTGCTCCGCGACCTGGTTCTGCTCGGGGACCCATGTAAACGTCCGTGTGTCCGAATCAAAGCTTGCGCCGCGCGGAATATCCCTGCCCGAAATCGTCACCTGTTTGCCAAGCGGGCTTTCCACCTCTACGGTAAACCTTATCTGAGACAGTGCGTCCACCGATTTATCCGATATGGGCGTAAACACCGGCGCCGGGTTGTATATTGTCGAAAGCGGTATTCTGAAGCCGCTTCCCGTCGATATGTTGTGTGTATAACCCTCGGACACATCCTCGGGGTTTACAAACCCGCGCACGAAGGTTACATCGCCCATGTCGAGCACAGCGGTATTCCCGTCAACGGACAGTACGTTCTCGATACAATATGAGCCGTTACCCAGAACCGGGTTGTCAACATTTATATGCTTTCCGATAAGCCTTTCGGGCTCAAACGACTGGTCAAACTC
>JAAYXM010000079.1 GCA_012515925.1 Clostridiales bacterium | reverse complement strand
TAAGCCGAAAGCGGACGTCCTCGACATTGTGGGAACCGGCGGGGACGGGGCCCTGACTTTTAATATATCAACGGTTTCGGCGCTTGTCGTCGCGGCTTGCGGCGTGCGCGTCGCTAAGCACGGCAACAGAAGCGTATCGAGCAAATGCGGCAGCGCGGACGTATTGGAGGCCTTAGGCGTAAACATAAACCTTACGGCGGCTCAGAGCGAGTATATCCTGAAGGAGACGAACTTCTGCTTTATGTTCGCGCCGGTATACCATGCCTCGATGAAGCACGCGGCTCCGGTGCGCCGCGAGCTCGGAATCCGTACGATATTCAATATACTCGGCCCGCTTTCAAATCCCGCGGGCGCGAACATGCAGCTTCTGGGCGTCTATGATGAAAGCTTAGTTAAACCGCTCGCGAGCGTGCTGCGCAACCTCGGGGTAAAACGCGCGATGGTCGTCCACGGGCACGACGGTCTCGACGAGGTCACGCCGTGCAGCACAACCACAATCTGTGAGGTCTCAAACGGCAGGCTCAACAGCTTTTTCCTGACGCCGGAACGGCTCGGGTTTAAACGAAGCAAAACCGCGGAGCTTGTCGGCGGCAACCCTAAAGAAAACGCGGAAATAGCCTTGAATATCCTAAACGGCGAAGAAGGTGCAAAGCGTGACGCCGTGCTTATGAATTCCGCCTTGTGCCTGTATATGTCATATAACAACGTAACGCTTAAGGAATGCGTCAGGCTTGCCGCGGAGGCAATCGACTCGGGGCGCGCTAAATCGCTTCTTGACAGGCTTATCTCCCTGACAAAGAAGGTGGCCTCATGATATTAAACAGAATAATCGAAAAGACCCGCGAGCGCGTTGAGTTTCTAAAATCAAAAGCTCCGCTTGACGAATTAAAAAGAAACAAAACACGCCTGTTTGCGTTCGAGAAGGCGCTTTCAAATAACGGCGTTTCGTTTATATGCGAGCTTAAAAAGGCGTCCCCGTCAAAAGGGGTTATATCTAAGGATTATAAATACAACGATATCGCGGCCGAATACGAATCCGCGGGCGCGGACGCAATCTCGGTTTTAACCGAGCCGGATTTCTTCATGGGAAGCACCGGACATCTTAAGGCGGTAAAACAGCGCGTCGGCATCCCCGTGCTTCAAAAGGATTTTATTATCGACGAATACCAGATTTACGAGGCAAGCGCTTTGGGCGCGGACGCAGTTCTCCTGATCTGCGCTGTTCTGGACGCTGTAAAGCTAAAATACTTTATAGCCCTCGCCGAAAGCCTTGGTATGTCCTGCCTCGTGGAGACCCATAATATGCGCGAGCTTTACGCGGCAAGCGGCGCGGGCGCGCGCGTTATCGGGATAAACAACCGCGATTTATCCACGTTTAACGTGGATATAAATACAAGCTTAGACCTAATCAAGCACGCGCCGGACAATGCGCTGATTGTGTCGGAGAGCGGGATAAAAAGCGCTTACGATATAGAGCTTTTGGCAAAAGCCGGCGTTGACGCGGTTTTAATCGGTGAAACGCTGATGAAGAGTGATAATATAACCGATACAATAAAAAAGCTGCGGGGTGCGGTGTCATGACGAAGGTGAAAATCTGCGGCATAAAGAGCTTTCGCGAGGTAGAATACATAAACCGCGCAAAGCCGGACTTTATCGGCTTCGTGTTCGCTGAGAGCCGGAGAAGGGTCGATTTAAACAAGGCATATCTGCTGAAAACCGAGCTTGACCCGCGAATACAAACCGTCGGTGTTTTTGTTAACCATGATATAAAGGACATCGCAAGCCTTTGCGATAAGAATATCATCGATTTTGTCCAGCTTCACGGCGACGAGGACCGCGATTATATACGAGCCCTGCGAAAATATGTGCACCGCCCGATTATAAAGGCATATCGCGTCAAAGGCGGAATTCGCGAAATATGCGATATCATCGACTACCCGCTGTTTGACACATATGACAAGCGTCAATACGGGGGTACGGGCGAAACGTTTGACTTGAAGTATATTCGCGGGATAAACGCCAGGTTTTTCCTCGCGGGCGGGCTTAATTCGAGCAATCTTAAAGCCGCGATAGAGCAGTCTAAGCCGTACTGCGTGGATATCTCAAGCGGCGCGGAGACAAACGGCGAAAAGGATTTAGGGAAAATACTCGAAATAATGAAAATAGCAAGGAGTGAAAACCATGAGTAAAGGCAGATACGGGATTTACGGCGGGCAGTATATCCCCGAAACGCTGATGAGCCCGGTAATCGAGCTTGAAAGCGCGTACAAGCGTTATAGAAAGAACTCCGAGTTTCAAAGCGAGCTTTCGGAGCTTCTTAAAAACTACGCGAACCGCCCTTCCCCTCTCTATTTTGCCCGCAGCATGACGCGCGCGCTTAATGGCGCGAAGATTTATCTTAAGCGCGAGGATTTAAATCACACGGGCTCCCATAAAATCAACAATGTGCTGGGCCAGGTGCTGCTTGCGAAAAAGATGGGCAAGACGCGCGTTATCGCCGAAACCGGAGCGGGTCAGCACGGCGTCGCGACGGCTACCGCCGCCGCGCTGCTGGGGCTTGAATGCGAAATATTTATGGGCAGGGAGGATACAAAAAGACAAGCGCTCAATGTTTACAGAATGAAGCTTTTGGGCGCCAAGGTGCACACTGTGGAAAGCGGCACCGGAACGCTGAAGGACGCCGTGAACGAGACGCTTCGCGAATGGACACGGCGCGTTTCGGATACGCACTGCGTGTTCGGCTCGGTAATGGGGCCGCACCCGTTCCCGATGATAGTACGCGATTTTCAAAGCGTAATCAGCCTTGAGGCAAAGGAGCAAATCCTCAAAGCCGAGGGCCGGCTCCCGGACGCGGTCGTGGCATGTGTGGGCGGCGGCAGCAACGCAATCGGCGCGTTTTATCATTTTATTGAGGATAAAGGCGTGCGGCTTATCGGGTGCGAGGCCGCGGGCAAGGGCGTTGACACGATATATAACGCGGCGACGATAGCAACAGGCAGTCCGGGTATTTTTCACGGCATGAAGTCGTTATTCTGCCAGGACGAATACGGGCAAATCAGCCCTGTTTACTCGATTTCCGCGGGGCTTGACTATCCGGGTATCGGCCCGGAGCACGCGTACCTGCATGAAACAGGAAGAGCCGAATATGTACCGGTCACGGACGATGAGGCGGTTTCCGCGTTTGAATTTTTATCTAAGACCGAGGGTATTATCCCGGCTGTCGAATCCGCCCACGCGGTCGCTTACGCTATGAAGCTTGCCGGACGCATGGCGGGCTCGGATATTATTATAATTAACCTGTCGGGGCGAGGCGATAAGGACGTTGCGGCAATCGCCAGATACAGAGGGGAGGATTTATATGAGTAGCTTAAATTCAGCGTTTGAAAGCGGCAGGGCGCTGATATGCTATTTGACCGCCGGCGACCCTTCTCCGGAAAAAAGCGTCGAGTTTATAAAGACAGCTTCAAAAGCCGGCGCGGATATAATCGAGGTGGGCATCCCGTTTTCCGACCCTGTGGCAGAGGGAAGGGTAATCGAGCGTTCCCATATGCGCGCGTTAGACGCCGGTGTGAACACGGAAACCGTGTTTGAAATTATAAGCCGCGCACGGGATTGTCAGTCCCGGACACGGTTTGTAATCCTGACCTATATTAACCCGGTATTTGTTTACGGCTATGAAAGGTTTTTTAAGGCGTGCAAAGCCTCGGGCGTCTGCGGCGTGATAATACCCGACCTGCCGTTTGAGGAGCGCGGCGAGCTCTCGGAATACGCGAAAAAATACGATGTTGACGTCATTACGCTTATAGCTCCGACTACAGGTACGAGAATCACGCGGCTTGCAGGGAGCGCTCGCGGCTTTATTTATGTTGTATCCTCAATGGGTGTTACGGGCATAAGGGATAAAATAAGCGCGGATTTAGCGGATATGGTCAGGAAAATCCGAAGCGTCACGGACACAAAAATCGCGGTGGGCTTCGGCATTTCACAGCCGGAGCAGGCAAAAGAAATTCTAAGCTTTGCCGACGGCGTAATAGTAGGAAGCGCGATAGTTAAAATAATCGAAGAAT
>JAAYXM010000078.1 GCA_012515925.1 Clostridiales bacterium | reverse complement strand
GCTTTATATGCCCTGTCGTTTTTTACGATATATACGTATTCGCGGTTGTTTTTATCCTGCCGGACGCAATCGTAAGGCAATGTCATAGCGTCTTTGACTCTGTCCGTTATTATCTTCGCGGTCACCGACAAACCCGGCTTTAACCTGTCGTCGGGATTATCAAAGCAAATAACCGCCTCGATATACGTCTCGCCGCCGCCGCTTAACGCCGCGGTCTGTCTCGCGACCGGCAGAATTTTATTCACATTTCCCGAAAACGCGACCTCCCCGAAAGCCTCGCCGGTTATCTCCGCCCGCATGTCCTCTTCTATCCGCCCGATATAAAGCTCGGGTATATTTACCTTAGCGTATATGTTTTTTAAATCCGAAACCGTCGCGGCGGCGGTTAAACCGGTATAATACTCCCCTTCCGCGACGTTAAGCTCTGTAATAATACCGTCAATCGGGCTTTTGACAACAGGCTCGCTTATAACGTTTTCCGGCGCTTCATACTCATTTAATATATCGGAAACACCGTATTCCGAAAAAACCGACAGAATTCCCTCTGCGGCCGCGCCCGAATCAAGAAGCCTGTCAGTCAGGCTCCGGCTGCCGACGGGCGCTATTTTCTCCGTCTCGAACAGCACATCGCCCGCCTTTACGGCGTCGCCCACCGCGACGTTAAGATTTTTTACCTTTACATAGGGGGTGTATATTTTCCGTGAATTTGCTTCCTTGATTGTACCGCGCGCAATAATACTGTCATAAATATCTTTTCTGCTTACCGTTACGGCATCTACCGTTACGGCTTTTTCCGATAGATTTGATACATGCCGCATTAAAACAGCACGGCAAACGTTGTCAGAATTATAAATAAGTACCGTTTTAACATGATTTGTCCCTTGCCTTATCCGTATAGTTTTTCAAATATGAGGAGAATATAAAAAAAATCCGATTTTCGGGGGGTTATTTGAATATGATTGCTTGTACGACGGATTGCGTCTATCAACACGACGGCTGCTGTGTGCTCGAGCATGCCGCGACAAGCGGTGTTCCGTCGGATTCGGGCTGTATTCATTATATCCCGAAGCAGGTATCTAAATACGAAGCGGACGGTATAAAAGCCGGAGACAGTAAAAGGGAAAATAAAAAAAGATTGACAAATTTATGAAACCGAATATATAATGTAATAAATACAATGACGGAGAAAAGTAGATTCGGACGTAGTTAACAGGGATTGTCCGCCGTGACTGGAAGCGGGCATTAATGAATACGGGTTGAAGTTCCCTCCCGAGTACGCCGGCTGAAACCTCGGACGTAGGCCCGCGCGGCAAAGTCCTCCGTTAACGGGACAGGATATCCGGGTGAAAATTTTGCCCATGTATCCGGTTTGAGTGTGTCCGCTTTAGCTCGCGGGCAAATACGGGTGGTACCGCGGAAAGCGCAAAATGTATGCAGCGCCTTTCGTCCCGATATATGGGATGAAAGGCTTTTGTCTTATTCCCAAATAAAATAAAGGGGATGATTCTTAATGGTAATCGTATTAAAACAGGGCGTCACAGAGCAGCAGAGGCTTGAGCTTACGGAGCAGCTTGAAAAAACGGGCGTCAAGGTAAGCACAATCGTCGGTAAGGAAACAACGATTTTAGGTCTTGTGGGCGACACGTACAATCTTGACATGGAAACAATAAAGGCAATCGACATAGTCGAGCGCGTCATGAAGGTTCAGGAGCCGTTTAAGCTGACAAACCGCAAATTTCACCCCGAAAACACGGTAATAGACGTAGGCGGCGTCAAAATCGGCGGTGAAAAGTTAGTCGTCATGGCGGGTCCCTGTTCGGTGGAATCGAAAACACAGCTTATGGGAGTCGCTGAAGAGGTGTCAAAGCACGGCGCGGATATACTGCGCGGCGGCGCGTTCAAGCCGCGGACGTCACCCTATGCGTTCCAGGGGCTTCGCTCCGAAGGGCTTCTGCTTTTAAAGCAGGCAAGCCAGAAGACCAAAATGCCGATAATATCGGAAATCACAAACCCGTTCTTTATTGAAATGTTCGTGGATTCGGTTGATATTCTGCAGGTGGGCGCGCGCAATATGCAAAACTTCGAGCTTTTAAAGGAGCTCGGGCATATCAGAAAGCCCGTGATGCTCAAGCGCGGGTTTGCCAATACCGTCGAGGAGTTTCTGATGTCCGCCGAGTATATAATGTCCGGCGGCAATAAAAACGTTATCCTGTGCGAGCGCGGTATACGAACGTTCGAGAGCTTCACGAGAAACACGCTTGATATAAGCGCGGTACCCGCGCTTAAGGCGCAGAGCCACCTGCCGGTTATTGTTGACCCGAGCCACGCGGCGGGTATATACTGGATGGTAGAGCCGCTGTCTTTGGCGGCGGTGGCCGCGGGGGCGGACGGGCTCATGATAGAGGTGCATTCGGACCCGAAGCTTGCCGCGAGTGACGGCG
>JAAYXM010000077.1 GCA_012515925.1 Clostridiales bacterium | reverse complement strand
GGCGAGAATACGGAAGAGAGAATAATAAACGAGCTTGAAAAGTTTTCTCCGCGCGAGGCTGTTCTGAACAAGTCCGCCGCGGGCAGCCTTTCAATACCCGCGTTTTTACGCGATAAGCTGAACTCTCATATCGAAACATTGGGCGACGAGTTTTTCGAGGAAAGCTTCGCTAAATCCGTCGTAACGTCTCATTTTAACGCGGACAGAATATCAGAGCTCGGGTTTTCTGAGGACGGCGCGTGTCTTAACGCGGCGGGCGCTCTTTTATCTTATTTAAAGGAAACTCAGAAAAACGATTTATCGCATATTAATTCGATAGATTTTCTAAGAAGCGAGCAGTTCATGATTCTTGACACCACGGCGCGGAAAAACCTCGAAATATTCGAGACCTTACGCAATAAGGAGAAAAAGGGCTCGCTGCTTTGGGTTTTTAACCATACCAAAACCTCGTCCGGCGGTAGGCTTCTTAGACAATGGCTCGAAAAACCGCTTATTGACGTAAATAAGATTAATAAAAGACTCGCCGCGGTCAGCGAGCTTAAAGGCGCGCCGATTATACGAGACGGGATTTCCGAAAAGCTTAAATGCGTTCGGGATATGGAAAGGCTTTTAGGGCGGATAGTATACGGCGTCGCGAACGCTCGGGATTTAATCGCGATTTCCCAGACGGTCTCGGTTCTGCCCGAAATCAAGGACAAGCTTTCGGGCTTTGGAGCGGACGTTCTTAAAACTGCGTTTAATCAGCTTGACACGCTGACGGATATAAAGGAGTTAATCGACAAGGCAATCAATGAAACGCCGCCGTTTTCGGTGCGCGAAGGGGATATTATTCGCGAGGGTTACAGCTCCGAGGTCGACTCATTGCGGGATATCATGAAAAACGGAAAGGGATATATCGCGAGTATCGAAGCGGCGGAGCGCGAGCGCACAGGTATTAAAAACCTGAAAATCGGATACAACCGGATTTTCGGATATTATATAGAGGTTTCAAAATCAAATATCCCGCAGGCGCCGGCGCATTATATCAGAAAACAGACACTCGCGAACTGCGAAAGATACATAACCGAAGAGCTTAAGGAAAAGGAAACGCTGATACTCGGCGCGCAGGAAAAGCTTGCGGGTATCGAATACGAGCTGTTTAAAAACATATGCGATCTGATTTCCGCGGAGTCTAAGAGAATACGCAGAACCGCGCGCATAATAAGCCTGCTCGACGTTCTTTTATGCTTTGCGGACGTCGCGGAGAAAAACAGATACTGCGAGCCGAAGGTTACGCAAAACGACGGCATAATAATCAAAAACGGGCGTCATCCGGTTGTCGAAAAAACGCTGGTTGATTCTCTGTTTGTTCCGAACGACACGGTCCTTGACTGCGGCGATAACCGCATGGTGATTATTACCGGACCGAATATGGCGGGAAAATCAACATATATGCGCCAGATTGCGCTTATTGTCCTTATGGCGCAAATCGGAAGCTTTGTTCCGGCGGAAAGCGCGGAGATAGGTGTGGTGGACAGGATTTTCACGCGCATCGGCGCCTCCGACGATCTTGCCTCGGGTCAATCCACGTTTATGGTCGAGATGAGCGAGGTCGCGGATATTATTAAGCACGCTACACCGAAAAGCCTTCTTATACTCGATGAAATCGGCCGCGGCACCTCCACGTTTGACGGTATGTCAATCGCGCGCGCGGTCGTCGAGTATGCCGCCGATAAAAGCAAAATCGGCGCTAAAACCCTTTTTGCCACGCATTATCATGAGCTTACCGATTTGGAGCATGATATTGAAGGCGTTAAGAACTATAACATCGCCGTCAAGAAAAGGGGCTTTGACATAACCTTTTTAAGAAAAATAGTGCGCGGCTGCGCTGACGACAGCTACGGTATAGAGGTAGGGAAGCTCGCGGGACTTCCGGAGCCCGTTATCCGGCGTGCCAAGGAAATTCTTTCCGACCTTGAAGCGGGAGCCGGTGTTCCCCGAACCACCGATAAATATATACGCGGTCCCGAAAAAACAAACAGCGCTATAATCGAGGAGCTTTCGAAAATCGACGCGAATACGCTGTCTCCGCTTGAGGCTTTGTCGGTTCTGCATTCGCTTTCCTTACGCGCACGGCAGGCGCCGGAGGAATAAGGGGGTATTTAATTGAAAATACGCGTACTTGCACCGCATATCGCGGACCTTATTGCCGCGGGCGAGGTTGTGGAACGTCCCGCCTCGGTTGTTAAGGAGTTACTGGAAAACTCTATCGATGCCGGGGCCTCCGCGATTACGGTTGAAATCAGAAACGGCGGCATATCATATTTAAGGGTTACCGACAACGGCACGGGCATAACCGCCGATGACGCGCCCAAAGCGTTTTTGCGTCATGCCACAAGCAAGATATCACAGGAATCCGACCTTGAGCGGATTCATACTTTAGGATTTCGCGGGGAAGCGCTTGCAGCGATTTCCGCCGTTTCAAAAATCGACCTTCTTACAAAACACAGGGATGATCCCGAGGGCTGCGCGCTGCGGCTTGAAGGCGGGAAGCTTATATCGAGCGGCGCCGCGGGCTGCCCCGACGGCACGACGATTGTTGTGCGCGAGCTTTTTTACAACACTCCCGCGAGGATGAAATTCCTTCGCCGGGATTCCCATGAGGGCGGACTCGCGGAGAGCGTTGTCGCGGCCGCGGCGGTTTCGCATCCAGAAATATCGATAAAGCTTATACGCGAGGGGAAAGAGGTTTTACACACTCCCGGCGACAGCATCTTGAAATCCGCGGTTTATTCGGTTTACGGCAGGGAATTCGTAAGCGGAATACTTGAAACAGAATACTCTAATAACACTGTAAATATATATGGCTTTATATCGGTTCCGACGGCCTCACGCGGCAACCGCAGCATGCAGTTTTTCTATGTAAATAAAAGGCCCGTCAGGTCTAAGACGATGAACGCCGCTTTGGAGCAGGCTTATAAGGATAAAATCATGAAAAACAGATATCCGTGCTGTGTGCTGTTTCTGGATATACCCTTCGAGCTTGTGGACGTAAATGTGCATCCCGCGAAAACAGAGGTTAAATTCGCGGACGAGCGCGCGGTATTCGACGCTGTATATTTCGCGGTTAAATCCGCGTTGGAAAAAGACACGTTTAAAAAAGCGGATATCGATATAAAACCCGAAAAAACCGTTGTTTTTCAGGTAACGCCCCAGGCTCAACGGGAAGAAAAAACAAAAGAACCTGAATTTACAAAAACTCCCGTAAAAGAGCCCGCATTACGCGAAAAGCGTATGCCGGCAAAGGAACAGGCGTTTAAAGAACAGGAAAAGCCCAAGACGCACGTTCAGGAGAGCTTTATAAAGCCGGACGGTAAACCCGATGTGTTTTATGAAGCCCCGGCGATATATGAGGATAAGTATTATAACGGCGTAAAAGAGAAGAAAAAAGAAATCGAGCCCCCAGCGCCCGCCGGGGCTGTAAACCAGCCCGAACAGGTGCGCGTACTCGGGGAGATTATGAGGACCTATATCCTTGCCGGACAGGGGGACAGGCTTCTTATTATCGACAAGCACGCCGCCCACGAAAGAATTATCGCAAGCCGTTTATCCGGGCAGAGCGCCCCGCAGGGACAGATGCTTCTTTCGCCGCAGATTCTGAAGCTTACCCCCGCGGAAATGAACGCTGTAATCGAAAATAAAAGCGAATTTGAAGCCTTAAGCTTCGGTTACGATATATTCGGTGATAACGAGATAATTGTAAGGCAAATTCCCGACGGCATCGGAGAGGGCGATATTCTGCCCGTAATATCCGAGGTCGCCGAATTGCTTATAAAAGGCGTCAAAAACGGAAGAATCGAAAAGCTTGACGCGATTATCAACTCGGTTGCCTGCAAGGCGGCGATAAAGGCGGGCATGAAAAGCGATATAAACGAAATCATAAGCCTTGCCGAAACCGTGTTGAGCGATTCGGATATCAGATACTGTCCCCACGGCAGACCGATTGTGGTCGAGATTACAAAAAAACAGCTTGAAAAGCTATTCGGCCGCGTTAAATAACGGGCGGGAGAAATAAATGCGACAGGATAAAAAAGCTAAGCTTATCTGTATAGTCGGACCGACGGCGACAGGAAAAACAAGGCTCGCCGTTGAGCTCGCGCTGAAATATAACGGCGAAGTCGTCTCCGCGGACTCCATGCAGATATATAAGGGAATGGATATAGGCACGGCAAAGCCGACGGCCGCGGAACGCATGGGCGTGCCGCATCATATGATGGATATTGTATCATCGTTTGAAAGCTACTCGGTCGCGCGGTACACCGCCGAGGCAAGCGATGTTATTGAAAAGATATATTCCGGAGGTAAGCTTCCGATAGTCGCCGGCGGAACCGGGCTCTATATTGATTCGCTGCTTAGAAATATGGATTTTGCCGCTTTTGACGGCGATAAGGAATACAGGTCGGAATTAAACCGACTCGCGAAACGCGAGGGTCCCGGCGCGGTACACAGGATGCTTTTTGATATTGACCCTGAGAGCGCCGTCAAGCTTCACGAAAACGACTTAAAGCGCGTTATCCGCGCGCTCGAAGTATATAAAATCACGGGCGAAACACAAAGCGCGCACATAAGAAGAACCAAGAAATACGGCGAAAAATACGATGTGCTGTATTTAGGCTTAAACTTTTCTGACCGCGAAAAGCTGTATGACAGAATAAATATGAGGGTAGACGCCATGATGGAGGCCGGACTCCTTGACGAGGTAAAAAGGCTTATCGCAGACGGCGTTCCAACGAACTCTACCGCGCTTCAGGCAATAGGCTATAAGGAGCTTATCCGGGCTTTGGAGGATAATCTTCCGGTTCCGGACGCGGTTAATCAGATAAAACAGAACAGCAGGCGTT
>JAAYXM010000076.1 GCA_012515925.1 Clostridiales bacterium | reverse complement strand
CGGCTCGCTGCCGTTGTTTATAATAGTAATCGAATAATTGAACCCCCCGGCCCATTGCGAGGTTATTTTAAAGTCCAGTGTCGCGTTTATGTTATTGATATCATAGCGGCGCTTTATGACGACATTGGACAGCACTTCGCCGCCGTAGGCGCCGCCGCTTCCGGGGCAGGACTTAGTGACATTTTTCTGTATCACGTCCGAGTACGCGTCGCTTTGGAGACTGTACCTCGTACCTCCCAGATGTGTTAACGTTGCGTTGTTCACCGTGTTGAGTTTGCCGTCGTAATCAAACTCCATAATCCAGCCGAATACCGGTTCATCGCCGATATTCGTAAGCTCAATCGTGTAGCTGAACCCGCCCCAATACTGAAATGTTGAAAATTTGTAGATTAAATTCTCGTATATGTTGGGCAGACCGGGTTCCTCCGGGGTTTCCGGTGTTTCCTCCCCGGGCTTTGGTTGAATATACATGCCTATGCCGCTTCCGGCGGAAATCGCAAACTCCGCGGGCAGCGAAACGCCTTCGTTTGCCGCGAGAAATTCTTCCGCTGATATGTTTAAAAGCATAATCGCCGAGCTGAAGCTACGGTTATTACCCTCTTCGTTTAATTCGAGGTTATAATAAAGCTTGCAGCGCGTGCCGGCATCCTCAATGCGAAGCGTAAGGCTTTTAGCGTCGCCGATAAGGTATAGCTTTTCGTCCTCACCGCCGAAGCCCTTGACATATGAGAGCCTGCCGTTGTCAAAAAAAAGCGCGTCACAGCCCGTCTGCGGAGTTTCGAAGGTTATGCTCCCCGCGGACGGTATGCTTTTATCGAGTACGCTTTTCAATATGGATGCCTGCATGCTGCCGTTGAATTCCGAGGTGCCTGTTTTAAAACCGCGGTGGGATATCAGAAGTACCGTTACGCCGGCGGATAAAACAAGGGCGACCATCGGAATTATCAATGCAAGCTCGATAAGCAGAGCACCTTTTTTTGACCTTGCGTTCATTTGTTTTCCTCCGTGTCAGGAAGTAAAGAGAGTGCCTGTATTAACCGCGCTGCCGGTCAGCGTAACTCTTTGCCTGCCGTTATCGTAAAAAGAAACGACTGTTATTCTATACAGCGCGTTGTCCCTGTACATTTGTGTCGCAAACGTGAATTGGTGAGGGGAATCCGCGGTATATTCAAACACGCCGTCGGAATCAAAGTCCGCTAAGCTACGAGCCTCAAGCACGCCGATACGGGTTTCGCCGGCTGAAAGCGAGCCTATAAGCACATCCATGATACCCTGTGCCGAGGCGGCCGCCGCGTTTCTTTCGGACATCGCGGTAAGCTGGGTCCGGGCGAATACGACGGATGACAGCACGCTCGCCGCGAGAAGGGCAAGTATAGCGACGGCCGAGACCGTCTCGACAAGTGTTATGCCTTTTTTGTTTACGCTCATCCGTATTCACCCCCGGTAAAGCTGACGGTTCCGTTGGCTAAGCGGACATATGAGACCCTGTATCCGATTGTCCCGCCTTTTGAATAAGTCGGGGTTTTAACGTACCCCGTTATTTCCGCGAGGCCGGCGTCATTACATGTGCAGACCGCGTAAACATTACCGAGGTTTGCGGGCGCCGCGCCGTACTTATGGGTGAATACGATTCCGCCGTCCGGAGCCGCGGTTCCCGTGACAAAAAAGGATTGTATCGCGTCGTTTAACGCGTCGGTTTTTAATATACCCTGCGCGAAGCTTACCGCGGAGCGCGCGTTGCCGTACGCCTGGGCATAGCTTACATTGTTTTTAACGTTTTCCGCGCTGACGTTTGTAAGCACAATAAGCGCGGTAGCCAATATAAACATCGCGCTTCCGAGTATCATAACATAGGGCAGAACCGTGCCTTTTTTGGCGATACGCATATCTTAACCCCCGACAATCGAGTACATGTTGAACATCGGCATAATCGCGGATACTATAACGAAGCCTATGACGAGCGCCATTATCACGGTCATTACGGGCTCGATTACGGAGGTGAAGCGCTTTGTCGCCTCGTCCGTCTGGTTTTCATACAGGTTCGCGATGTTCTCTAAGGCTTCGTTCAACATACCCGTTTCCTCGCCGACGCGTATCATCGATATGAGCAGCGGGTCGAAAAACGAATAGCGCTTCATCGCCTCGTTTATGGGCGAGCCGAGTCTGATATGGCTTATCGTCCGTGCTATGAAAAACCTGACGTATTCGCTGGCTATAACCTTCTGTGCGGACTCGAGCGCGCTTATGATATTAACTCCGGCGTTTACAAGCGAGGACATGATCCGTGTGAATCTCGCCATAAACGACTTTTTCATGAGCGCGCCCACGACGGGTATTTTGAGAAGCAGCCTGTCTTTTCCGATTGAAAACAGCACCGATTTTTTTAACAGCAATCTGTACGCGACTATCAGAGCGGCGATAAACGCTATAAGATACGGCCAGTAGTTAATCAGAAAATCCGAGATGCTCATCATGAGCCGCGTAACAACGGGAAGCTCGGAATCGAATTGTTCGTACATACCGATAAACGCGGGCAGCACGACCGTGTTTATGATAATTACAACCGCGATTGTTAGCACGCTGAGGAAAGCGGGGTACATCATCGCGCTTTTTACCTTGCCCGCCATCGCGTTTTCCTTCTCAATCATCGTTGAAACAAGCTCGAACGCCTCGTCAAGTCTGCCGTTTAGCTCGCCGGCCTCTATTACGCTTATTAAAACGTCAGAAAACGCTTTGAACTTGCTCATCGCCTGTGACAGCGAGATGCCCGTCTGCAAATCGTTTTCTATTTCCGTGAAAATCTGTTTAATTGTCTTATCTTTTTCGCCGTCGATTATAACCTGTATCGCGAAAATGACGGAAACACCGGCTTTCAGCATTATCGAAAGCTGCTTTAAAAGCACGGCAAGCTTCGCCTTTTTTATCTGGATTTTATATATGCTCTTAATATGGAAGTCCTTCTCCCATATGCTGTCGGACTCGCCCGGCTTGGTATCCGCGTTATTGAGGCGCACCGGCACAAGCCCCTTTTCGCGAAGCTTATGCAGCGCGTCGTTCATATCGTCAGCGATTATAACCCCGCTCTTTTTTCGCTTTTTCGCGTCATACGCAATATATTTATACATCGCGGCCTCCGTCCCTTAATCGCCGATTATTCCGTCAAGCCTGAGCTGCTTCAGACTGTTTTCCATAGTAACCATGCCCTCGTTTACGCCGGTTTGTATTACCTGGTTGATATGGTGGGTTTTGCCCTCGCGAATCAGGTTTGAGATTGCCGGCGTCGTAAACATGATTTCCGCGGCGGCAACCCTGCGGCTGCCGTCTGAGGTGCGGAGCAGACGCTGGGATATGACGGCCCTTAATATCTGGGAAATCTGCGTTCTCACCTGCTGCTGCTGTTCGAAAGGGAACACGTCGATAATACGGTCTATCGTTTTGGCGGCGCCGAACGTATGCAGCGTCGAGAGCACAAGATGCCCGGTTTCCGCCGCGGTGATTGCCGCGCGTATCGATTCAAGATCGCGCATTTCCCCGAGGAGGATTATATTGGGATCCTCCCTCAGCGCCGCGCGCAGGCCGGACGCGAAGCTTTTCGTGTCCTTGCCGACCTCGCGGTGACTTATTACGCTTGATACCGGTTTATGGATAAACTCAATCGGGTCCTCCAACGTAATAATGTTATATTTACGGCTTTTATTGAATTCGTTTATAAGCGCGGCGAGAGTCGTGCTTTTCCCGTTGCCGGTAGGGCCGGTGACGAGGACGAGCCCGTCCCTGTAGCCGAGAATCTTTCTGACGGATTCGGGCAGACCGAGGTCATCGAGCGCCGGGATTTTACCCGATATAATATTCAGGACCACGGATATGCCCTTCTCCTGCTTGAACACATTGACCCTGAACCGCCCGAACTCCCCGATATGTAAAGCGAGGTCCGCGTCGCCGCGGCTTAAAAAGCTTTCAAAATCCGCGTCCTCCATGCAGCAGCGCGCGACGTTTTCGGCCCATTCGTTTTCGATAACGGGCATATCGAGCATTTGTATTTCGCCCAGAACTCTGATTGCGGGGCGGTTCCCCGAGCACAGGTGGATTGCGGACGCGCCCTTCTGCACGGCGTATGAAATAATATCATGAAGCCCGGCAACGTTATGTGCTTCGGCAATCATTACTATTCTCCTCTCATATCGGCGATGCCAGTACGGTCATCATCTCGTTGAATGATATTTCGCCGCTTAAAACCTTTTCCATCGCGTTTTGCGAAAGGGTAACCATGCCGTCGTCTATCGCCGCTTTTTCAATTCCCTCGAGGTTGTCGAGAAAATGCACGGCGTCCCTGAGTGCCGGCGTCATCTGCATTACTTCGCATATCGCGGTTCGCCCGCGGTTGCCCGTATAATTGCAGCGCGGGCAGCCGAGCCCCTTATACAGTGTTACCTGACGGTCGGTTTCAAAGCCCAAAACGTCAAGCTCCGCCGGCGTCGCGGTATACGCGCTCTTGCACTGGGTGCAGATTGTGCGCAGCAGCTTCTGGGATACTATCCCCGAAACGGCGGAGGAAACCATGTACGGCGCGATACCCATGTCGATAAGGCGGACAATCGTGCTCGGAGCGTCGTACGTATGCAGCGTCGAGAATACGAGATGTCCGGTAATAGCGGCGCTGACGGCTATTTTCGCGGTTTCCTCGTCGCGGATTTCGCCGACCATAATAACATCCGGGTCCTGGCGCAGAATAGAGCGCAGCGCGGCCGCGAATGTCAGACCCGCCTTGGGGTTTATCTCAACCTGCGTAATCCCCTCAATCAGCATTTCCACTGGGTTTTCAATCGTGACTATATTGATGTCATCGCGCTTTATTTCGTTAAGCGCCGTGTAAAGCGTCGTTGTTTTGCCGCTTCCGGTGGCGCCCGTGACGAGTATTATCCCGTGCGGGTTTTTTATGAGCTTGTCGAACTTATCAAGGTTTTCCTTTGAAAACCCGAGGTTTTCCTTTTTATAATTAAACGATTGGTTGTTCGTAACGCGGATAACGATTTTTTCGCCGAAAACACAGGGCAGAACCGATATTCTGAGGTCCACTGTCCTGTTGTTTACGGTATAGGAAATCCTGCCGTCCTGGGGCAGACGTTTTTCGGCGATGTTCATGTTTCCGATGATTTTCAGCCGCGATACCACGGAGGGGGTAATATCCGCGTTCGTCTCCATATACAGCGAAAGGTGGCCGTCGATTCGGAAACGTATTCTCAGAGAATCCGCGAGGGGCTCGATATGGATATCGCTCGCGTTGTTTAATATCGCGTTTTCGAACATGTTGTTGATAAACCTGACAATCGGCTCGTCCGAGTCCTGCTCGGCCGCCGTCTTTTCCTCCTCATGCGCAATCGAGAATCTGCTAAGCTCCTGCGCGGCGGTCGAGGCTTTATGGTATGAATAAAGCTTGTCTATCCTGTTTTCGATTTTGGTCTTTTCCGCGATTACAACATTTATATTGCACTTGGTTAAGGATTCGATATTCCTGATTGTCACGAAATCGAGCGGGTCGGATACGGCGACTGTAAGCGTGCTGTCGGCCTTTTCGAGCGGCACAACCACATGCACGCGCGCGATTGTCTCGGGCAGAAGCTCTGCGAGACTGTTGTCGATTTCCACCGTGTTCAGGTTCAGATACGGGATACTGAGCTGCCTTGACAGAAATTCCAGCAGCTCTTTTTCGGTAACGTACCCCTCTGTAATCAGAATCTCGCCTAATTTTCTGTTTGAGTTTTTCTGCTTGTCCAGAGCGGTATTAAGCTGTTCGTCGGACAAAACTCCCTCGGCGAGCAGCATCTCGCCAAGCTTCATGGATTTGTAAATCATAATAAATCCCCTCTAACGCGTTATGAGCGAAATATACCAGTCAAGCAGCCCGCGAAGCGGCGCGTCATAACAGACAACGGCGGTAAAAGCGGCCGCGATATACGGG
>JAAYXM010000075.1 GCA_012515925.1 Clostridiales bacterium | reverse complement strand
ACAGAGAGGTATTTTACAGAAGCTTTAACGGCTCCGCGTGGAGCCCGGCTGTCCGGATGACCGACAACGGCATCGAGGACTCCGCCCCCAAAGCCACGCGGGTTGACGGAGATTGGTTTGTAATATGGCATCAGAACGGCAGCGCGGTATATAAGACATCTTTAGGCGGGGACATATTGACAGACGAATTTCTTTCAAAAGTGCCCGCCGATTACGAAACCGCGGTTATGGAGGGCGAAAATCCTCAGATTGCCATAGTCTACGGAAACGCCGACGAAAACAACAGCTCCCTGTCCGCCGCTTTCTATGATATCAATAAGGGTGTCTGGAGCGATGTGCTCAGCCTTTGCGATAACGCGGGATATATCGGCTCATTCAGCCCGGTATTCACGGATGAAGGCAAGCTTAACGCTGCTTACACCCGTGCGGTGATAATAAAACAGGTTATCGATGATACGGAGTTTATGCTGCCGGGCGATAAAGTGGATTTAATGATGCTAAGCTATACGCCGCTTCATGATTTGGCCGTTGATGAGCTCCGGACGGAGCCCGCAATCCCGGTTGCCGGGGCGCAGTCGCGGATTTCTGCCGTAATTAAGAATAACGGTGATTTCGCCGAAAACGCGACATTATCCGTATATGACGGCGAGCCGGGTGAGGGAAGACTTATAGGCGAAATCACGACCGAAGAGCCTGTTCCGGCGCGCGGGGAAGCCGAGCTTGAGCTTACATGGCAGGTCGCGCCCGAGGAAAGAGAGATGTATCGGCTTAATGCCGTGGTCAGTACGGACAACGGCGTACATGACGCGGATGAAAGCAGCAACTCAAAAACCCTTGAAATAATAACCGCGGATATCGCGGTGACTGATGTGAAATGCGAAAACACCGAAGGGAATAACTACCTTGCCGGGGTAAGCGTTGTCAATGCCGGCGGAAGAGCTCTTGAGAACATAACGCTGCAGCTTAAGCATGTCCCGAGCGGAGAGGTTCTGGAGACCAAGACGATAGAAAGTATGATGGACGGTCAGGAAATCAGACTCGACTTCATGTTCTCCTCAAACGGGCTTGCGGCGAATCAGAACGGGGAAACCGAAATGGCGGTTAACGCGCTCCTTCCCGCCGGCACACAGGAGTTTTCCGGGGAAAACAACACGTTCGGTTTTACGATAAAGCCCGCGTCTGTTTCCGCGGAAAGAATGGACCCGGCGCCGGGGTCTGACCGGGTAAGCATTGATAAGGCAATAACAATCGGATTTAATATGAATGTCGGCGAGGGTACGGGATTTGACGGGATTGAGCTGATTGACGAGAATTTAAATGAAATCGGAATTGATAAAGCCATTGAAGAAAATACCTTAACAATCACGCCGCGAAGCCCGCTCGGAAAGGGTATAAACTATACGCTGACAATACCCGCCGACGCGGTTTCAAGCGCGTACGGACATAAAATGGATGAACCAATCAGTTTAAGCTTCTTAACCACCGTAAGCAATCCCGAAATAATCTTTTCTTACCCCGGAGACGGTATGACGGATATAGAGGCGGATAGCGAAATTAAGGTCCGCTATAATCAGAACATAAATCAAGGCCCCGACTTCGCGAAAATAGCCTTGTATCAATCGGATAACACAAAGGTTGCCGCGTCCGGCGTTATTGACGGGGAATGGCTGTATATTCTACCCGCGGGACGCCTTCGCCCGGACGCCGCATACACGGTTCTGATTCCTCCGGGCGCGGCGCAAAATGCCGAAAGCGAGCTGCACCATGAAAACTATGAGTTTATATTCACTACAAAGGAGTCGGGCTCCGGCGGCGGCGGCGGAGGAGGATACATTGGCTCATCTTCCGGCGCGGGCAAGCAGGAAACGCGGGACGAACAGGATACCGTCCCGGTTGATATACTCCCGCAGAGCATACCGGACAATCAGACAAGTGTTACGGTAGACCTCACAAATCAGGTTAAGGATAACGGGGTAATAAGGATTAACCTTACCGGTGACGCGCTTAAAAAGCTTATTGATAACAACGCGGGGCTCACTGTTGTAACGGGTAAGGGAGATATGGATTTCCCCGCGGCGCTGTTAAGCTCAATCGGCTCGGGAGATGTAAGCATCGAACTCTCCGGTAAGACGGGCGAAAAACCTTCGGTTTCGCTATCCTTAACACGGGACGGAAAACCCGCCGTGTTTAACGGCGACGGAAATTTCTTTACGGTAACAATTCCGTACACGCCGACGGAGGAAGAGCTTAAAAACACCGAAAGCATAATAATACGCGCCGACGGCGGCAGCGGCACGCGGATTATATGTGACGCCGGCTTTGACCCCGAAAACCATACGATATTGTTTAAGGCGGATTACTTCGGGCGGTTTGCCGTGGATTACAGCAATGTGAGTTTTACGGACGTCGTCCCGTCCGCGTGGTATAACAAGGCGGTAAAATTCATTGCCGCTCGGGGCATTACAAACGGCACCGGAAACGGAAACTTCAGCCCGGATTCAAGACTCACCCGCGGTCAGTTTATCACGATGCTCATGAGAACCTACGGTATGGCGCCCGATGAAAACCCGGCGGATAACTTCGCCGACGCGGGAGACACCTACTATACCGGATATTTAGCGGCCGCGAAGCGGCTCGGGATATCAAGAGGCGTGGGAGACAACAGATTCGCGCCCGAGCGGGATATTACCCGTCAGGAGATGTTCACTATGCTGTATAACGCTCTGAAGCTTTCCGGGAAGCTGCCGGAGGCTGGTTCGGGAAAAACAATATCGGGCTTTTCAGACAGCGGCGATATAGCGCCTTACGCGCGGGAGGCCATGGAGTATTTCGTCGGGGCGGGCGTCGTAAACGGAAGTGACGGCAGGCTTATGCCGACAACGTTCACCACACGCGCGCAGATGGCGCAGCTTCTCTTTAACCTATTATCCGTAAAATAAAGTATAACGCAAAACAAGCACCTGCCGCCGGCAAGTGCTTGTTTTAATTTCAGCTTTTGTTATTATGCTTTATACTTTGAGGAGTTTACGCGCTTCATAAGCTCGTCATAGAACAGCTTATCGTCAATCGGCAGCTTTACTTCGCTTTCCGTCCATGCCGAGAGATACATCGCGTTTGACAACGTCAGGCTGTTTATACCCTCCCTGCCGTCCGCGACAAGCGGCGTTCCGCGCAAGATCGCGCCCGCGAATTCGTTTGCCACCATCATATGCGTGTCGGCGACTTTCGGCAGCTCAAAGCTCACCTTAGTAATCTCCGGCTTAATCTCAGGCGCTTCAGATTCCTTTTTGGCTTTGGACAGCACCTGTATAGGCTTGTTGAGCTCCCACAGCGTAAGGTTTGAGCCGTCCTCACACACGAGCTTGCCTTTATCAAGCGCGATTTCAAAGCGGTTTGAGCCCGGCAAATCACCGGTTGAGGTTATAAACGTGCCCGTCGCGCCGTTTGGAAACTCCATATATGCCGTTACGTCATCCTCGACTTCTATGTCGTGCCACTTGCCGATATGGCAGTGAGAGCGGATTTTTTCGGGCATGCCGCATATCCATTGGAACAGGTCTAAGTTATGCGGGCATTGGTTTAACAGGACACCGCCGCCTTCGCCCGCCCAGGTAGCGCGCCACGCGCCGGAATCGTAATAGCTCTGGGTTCGAAACCAGTTCGTAATAATCCAGCTTACCCGGCGGATATTCCCGAGTGTCCCGCTCTGCACCAGCTCGAACATTTTCTTATATGCCGGGAGTGTTCTCTGCTGGAACATCATGCCGAACACCACGCCCGATTTATCGGCGGCCTCGTTCATTTCGCGTACATGCGCGGTATATACGCCCGCGGGCTTTTCGCACAGCACATGAATCCCCCGCGCGAATGCGGCCATCGCAAGTCCCGGGTGGTCATAATGCGGCGTCGCTATCAGAACCGCGTCGCATAGCTTTGAATCTAAAAGCGCTTCCGCGTCGTCAAAGTATCTGATGTTCTCGCCGAGCTCGGCTTTTACCTGCTCCAAACGCGCCGGGAACTTTTCGGACACCGCGGTAAGCTCGAGCTCGGGGCACTTTCCGCCCGCGATATTTCGCGCGTGGCTTAAGCCCATGAAGCCGAGCCCTATAACTCCGATTTTGATTTTGCTCATGTTCAGATTCCTCCTATTTAAGTGACGGATAACGGCTTATGATATTATCAAAGCTTTTCTTTAAGCAGTCAAACGGGTTATCGTCATAGCAGTGATCCTGCTCAATCAGCGCGTATTCGCAGCCCACGTCAAGGCACGCCTCGATTATCGCGTCAAAATTCATATTGCCCTCGTAAATCGGCGCCATGACGCTTTTGCTTTCATTGTCCGCCGTCATATCCTTAAAATGCACGCACTCGAGCCTGCCTTCAAGCTTTTTAATCCACTGTACTACGTCCCCGCCGCCTGCCTGAATCCAGTATGTGTCGAGCGTAAAGCCAAGTGTGTCCTTCGGAAACAGCTCGCTGATCCTGTCGAGCATGGTTTTACCCTCGTATTTTATAAGCTCGAACGCGTGGTTATGGTAAAACAGCTTTCCGCCAAGCTCCCGAAGCTTCTTCGCGGACGGCAGGAACGCTTCGGCAAAGCTTTTTATGCCGTCCAGACTGCCGCGCATATCAAGCGGCATACTGCCGATCCCGATATAGGAGCAGCCGAAAACCTGATGCTCACGGAAAACGGTTTCGGTTTCGTTCCTGAGCCTATCCGGGTTGGTATGCGTAAGCACGCATTTAAGGCCGCATTCGTCAAGCACCTCTTTCATCCATTCGGGCTCGAATTTGCAGGTGCCGGATACCTGAACGGTGGTATAGCCTATATCCGCAACGCGTTTCAGAGTCTCCGCGAGGTCCTCAGGTGTTTTGGTAAAATCCCGGACCGTGTAAAGCTGTGCGCCGATTTTCATTGTAATTCCTCCAGTCATAGTGTTTTTATTAAGGCTTTGAGCGCGTCCGCGGCACAGTCGAACGCCTCGCGGGTGTCGGTAAAGCGCACCTTGCGTTGGGTTACGTCGCGGATTTCGAGATTCGCGAGCCCCACGAAGTTCGCGAGATGCGGTTCAAGCGTAAGCACCTGTCCCCCGATTTGCTTAAACAAGGAGATAAGCTTTAAGATGTTTCCGTCCCCCTCGCCCGCGGGCACAATCTCGCCGTCTTTTATTTTGTCCTTTATATGCATGTACTTGACAAACCCCGAAAGCGTATCCCACGCCTTAAGCGTATCCTCGCCGCAGTCTACGAAGTTTGCCGGGTCGAACACGGCTTTTATTGACGGAATATTCTCGTGGATTATCCGGCAGTTTTCCGCGCTCTCGCCGAAGATATCCTTTTCGTTCTCATGGCAGAGCGTTATATCCGTACCCCTGACCTCGTCGGCCAGAACGCTTAAGCGGTATAACACCTCGTCGCGGGAAGCCTCGTGGTTATCCGAGTAAAAGCTGAACATCCGGATGTTTTTCGCGCCCGCCGCGTCCGCGAGCTCGAGCGTATGCCGGAATAAGTCAAGATGCGGTTTGAACTCGTCCGTTATGCGGATTTTCCCAATCGGCGAGCCGAGCGCCCACACGGATATGCCGCTGTCGTCAAGCCTTTTTCTGATATCGCGCATTTCGGAAACCGAAAGCTGCGTAAAGTTTTTGCCGTCAACCCCGCGAAGCTCGATTAACGGGATACCGTTATCGTTAAGCGCCTTAATCTGGTTTTCGAATTTCGGGTAGGCCTCGTCCGCGAATGCGCAAAGTTTAAAACCGTTCATGCGAATACACTCCTAATCGACAAGTTTTTTTATGTTTCCGTAAGTAATATCTTTAAGCAGCTTAAGCGCGTATTTTTCGTCGGGCACTTCGCCGCCCTCTATCCGGCTTCCGATAAAGCTGCACAGAATACGCCTGAAATAATCGTGGCGCGCGTAGGATAAAAAGCTTCTGCTGTCTGTCAGCATACCCAAAAACCCGCTTAACAGCCCGGTTTCGGCGAGCGTGTTCATATGCTCGATTATGCCGCGCTTATGGTCGCAGAACCACCATGCCGCGCCGCAGATTACGCCCCTGAACGCGCCCGCGATCGTCGCCATCGCGCAGGTCATCGCCGGGTTTAAGTTGTATATGATAGTCTTCGGCAGTATATCCCTCTTGTCCATCGTGTCAAGGAGGCGGATTATATCCCAGTATTCTATCTGCTCGCCGATACAGTCCGCGCCCATGTCGGGGCCCTTTTGCGCGAAAAGCTTCGTGTTGGGGTTGCGCTTGACCGAGATGTGCATCTGCGACACGATGCCGCGCTCCTTGTATTCCGACGCGAGAAAGCAGTACATATATCCCAAAAACGCGTGATATTCCGCGTCGGTGACGCTCTCCCTTGCCAGCGCCTTTAATAACACGCTGTTCGCCCGGTCCTTTGTGCCGATTTCGCGCGGGAAATACTCGATTCCCACGTCCGCGAACCTGCAGCCTAAGCTGTGAAAATGCGAAACGCGCGCGGAAATCGCGTGCTCATAGTCCTCAATAGAGTTTATTTCAAAGCCTGTAAGACCCGAGAGCTTTCGCGCGTATTCCGGAAAATCCCGCCTGCGCACGAGCAGCAGGTTGTCCGCGCGAAATGACGGCGTGACAACGCAGTCGATTGTCTTGTCCGCCCTGATCTTTTCGTGGTATATAAGCGAGTCGCAGGGGTCATCCGTAGTCCCCACATACTCCACCTTAGAGGCTTTCATAAGCTTTCGGGGACTGAGCTTTTTATCCGCGATTTCGGCGTTCGCGCGCTCCCAGATATCCCCGGCGTTTTCGGGGTTTAGCATTTCGGTAATGCCGAAGTATTTGTTAAGCTCCATATACGTCCAGTAGTATATCGGGTTGCCTATCGTAACCGAAATAACCTCGGCGTATTTTTTAAACTTGTCAAACCAGCTCGCGTTTCCGGTAATGTATTCCTCGTCAATGCCGTAAATGCGCATAAGCCGCCATTTATAGTGGTCGTCCGCGAGCCAGATTTTCCCGATATTATCAAACTGCTTGTCCTCGTAAATCTCCTTCGGCGAAAGGTGACAGTGATAATCGATAATCGGCATGTCCCGCGCGATTTCGGTATAAAGCCTTCGCGCGGTATCCGAATCCAGATAAAAGGAATCGTAATTAATACTCATTTTTCCCTCCGGTTTTACTGATATGGATATGCTCCGTGACTAATGATATAATAAGAACATTTACAAAGCAATTGCATAAACTGTTTTGTTATATTGATAATAGTGTCATACTGTGCTATCATATAAATTAAGGTGGTGCGGTTTTATGAGCGTAATCAATTCCTTTAACGACGAGTACATTACATATTCCCATTCGATTGCCGAAAAGCCTTTGCAATACAGCTTTTCGATGCACGCGCACGAGCATCACGAGGTGTACTGCTTTTTATCCGGCTCCGGGAATTATATCGTCGAGGGCACGGAGTACAGGCTCGAGCCGCGCCGTATTCTCATCATGCGTTCGAACGAGGCGCATATGCCGAAAATAGACGGGGACATCCCGTATGAGAGAATCGCGATACATTTCAAGACGAAATTCGTCGAAAGGCTCGACCCCGAGTGCAGGCTGCTGCGCCCGTTTTTTGTAAGGCAGCTCGGGCGCATGAATCTTTATGACAAAAACCGCATTCGCTCGGGCTTTATTCATGACTGCCTGCGCAGGATGGCGGAGGTCAACGGGGACTATTACGAAAAAAAGGTGTTAATCAGCTCATATTTTTACAACATACTGTGCGAGATTTACCGCGCGTTCGAAAACTACAGCCAGGAGGACGCCGGCGCATGCGCGAGCTCGATAAGCGAGATCATCGACTATATAAACAACAACCTAAGCGAGAACCTTTCGCTTTCGCATCTTGAGGACAGGTTTTTCATCAGCAAGTCACACCTTTTAAGGCTTTTTAAGCGCGCGACCGGCTCCACGGTATGGGACTACATAACGGTAAAGCGCGTAAACTTAGCGCACTCTATGCTGTGTGACGGCGTGGGCGCCGCCGAAGCCGCGTCCGCGTGCGGCTTCAACGATTATTCCGCGTTCTACAAGGCATATAGGCGCAGGTTCGGCTTTTCGCCGACCGAGAACATGCGCAAACAGTATATAGAATAAACACGGACATAGCTTTTTTCACTCTGGACAACGGATGTGATGTATTTGCGCCCTGAGGTATTTGAGTTTAAAAAGAACATGCCGGTTATAGCGTATGTCGCGAGCGGATGCCTGTACCCGTATCATTGGCATAACACGCTCGAGATAATCCGCGTTTTAAGCGGCTCGGTTAATATCGTCATCGGAGACGAGGAGTTAAAGCTTAGTAAAAACGATTTTGCGGTAGTCAATATAGACGAGCCGCACCGGGTATTGAGAACCGTCGAGGACAATAAGCTTTTGTTCTTACAGATTGACGGAGATTACTGCAAAGCACTGTTTGAAAACGAATTTCTGTTTCTCTACTGCTGCACCGCCTGCCAAAACCCGCGGGAAGAATTCGACACGGTAAACGGGTACATTAAAGATATTATTCACGCAATAGACGAAAATAAAGGCTGTGTTACGGAGATACTTGAACCCATGCTAAGATACATATCCTATAATT
>JAAYXM010000074.1 GCA_012515925.1 Clostridiales bacterium | reverse complement strand
CGGGCAGTGACCAGCATACAAGCTCCCAATACGCGGTTTTCAATTTAATACCGGTAAAACCGTTATCCGCTACAAATGCCCACCGCCTGTTTTGGGTATAATCATTGTAGAATGCGTCTCTCGGATTTTGCGAATCGTCACCGGGATATGCGTTGTACCGAAAATCATATGATATCAATTCCCCGGCTGACGGAATTTCCTCCGCAGAGGAATTAAGCTTCATTTCCGCCCAGTTGGTGGATTCCTGCCAGTCCTCATTGGGAGAATCAACCGTATAGAAGATTATGTCTTCTTCCTTGCCCGCGGGGTTAACAGTATCCTTGTCATTTACATGAACCGTAAACCCTATTGTTTCCCATGGAGATACCGTAAGCCCGCCGATATTTGACCAGGGTATTTTTATTTCCATCGCATAGCCCGTATCCGTTTCTCTCGATACATGTTCCACGCCGGATGTTGAGGCTGTCCCGGCGGGATTCACGTATTTGTTTGTATCGCCGTACCTAAACGTATACTGGGCACAGTGCTCGTTATATTCGCCTTTTACCATATCGCCGTCGATATACACTTCAACACAGTCGTCATAGTAGTATTTATTGCTGTTATTTACTAAAACGTCGTCGACAACGTCAATGTATAAATACAGGTAGTTTTCGTCCCACAGCGTGCCGAACATTGCCGAGTTGTCGCCCGTGTTTTGCGGAATAACATGAGTTATATTCCAATCAGCCTCGTTGGGATAGCCGTCGATTTCGATACTGCCGGTCTTTTGCGCGCAGTCAAGTGACCTTATGATTTTAACGGCAAAAGTCGCGGTTTTGCCGCCTATATTTACCGTTACCGTCTGGTTCGGGTAGTCTCTTGAGCTGTCAAAGCCCGTAATATTGTCAAGTGTAACGCTTTCCGTCTTTGTCGAGCCGTCGGAATATGTCCCGGATACGACCAGACCGGCGAGATTAAGGGGTTCTCCGGTTTTGTAGATGGTTTTTATGGGGGATGATGTTATGGATATGCCCAAAAGCCCGGCGGGCACCAAAACCGTGATTGTCTTGGTATCGGATACGATGGCCCCGTCAAGGGTTACCGTGGCGGTTATTTCCGCTTCGCCTTCGGAAATCCCGGTTATTTCCCCGGTATTTCCGTCCACCGCCGCGATTTCAGGATTGCTGCTTGTATAGGTTATATCCGCGCCGGTCAAATCAGCCGCGCTGTTATCGTTCATTACGCCGGTAACACTTGCCGAAGCGGTATCCCCGACGTCGATTTCAGTATCTGATAACGAAAGCGAAACACCGGACAACTGTTTTTTTACACCGTTCATGTCCAATGTGATCATGTATGTGTACATTTTATCGGCGACATTGAGATTTCTTTTAAAAACCAAATAGTACTTGCCCGCGGAAGGCACATACATATCAGACAGTTGCGTAGTCGCGGGTTCCGAGGCACCTTGGTTTCGGAAGTTTATATTACCGATGAGATTCTGGTAGATAAACCCGTTTTCGATGTTTCCCACTCCCGTCGCGGGCATTAAGTATAAACCCCCGGCCGTGCCGCTATAGGCTCTTAAATGTGTCAACTCCGCTTCGTATTTCCCGGCACGCGGAATATCCAGCTCCAGCGCGACCCAGTTGCCGTCTGTATTTATTTCGTATTGCAAATAGTTGCCTTGAGTTATGTTTTTAGATCCCGGCGTCCAGCCCGCGGTGCAGCCCGCGTAGCAGTATTGACCGCCGGTAAGCGTATATCCCGCTTCGCCTGACAGTTCGGAAATCAGGTGATAGCCGATACCGCCGAACGTGATTTCATGATTATACCCGGAATACTCCATACCGGCCAGCGTCAAAGTCGATATCAGCATGTTGCATCCGCCGGAAGCTTGCTGTTTTCCTTCGGCGCGGAAGATTAATATATAATCCCCATCCTCCTCAAAGCTTATGTCGGGAAGCGCGATCTCGGTTGTACCGGCCGTACCGCTGTAATATGAGTCTACTTGCGCTTTCTTGTTTTCGGGAACAAGGTATTCATCAATATTCGCCGCCGCCTCGGGTGTATACGGCACGATGTATATGCCAAATATTCCGCCGAGGCCGTACCTATAATAACCCAGGTTCGCGTTATACCTGCCCGCGGCGGGAACATCAATCTTAAACGCCGCCCATGCGTTTTGGCCGCTCGGAATAGACCAGCAAACAAACTGACAGTAAACTGTATTATTAGAAGCGGCGCTAAGGTTTTTATCGCCGATATACGCCCACGGCCTGATTTGTGTGTAATCGCTGAAGACGGTGTCTGCCATGAGAGACGCGCTTTCTCCGGGATATGCTTTGTACCTGAAGTCATAAACTATCATTGTCCCTGACAGAGACTCATCCGCTCCCGCGCCGATAGCAAACGTGGGCATCAGCGCGAAAAGCATCGCTAAACTCAGCAAAAGACTTATCGGTTTTTTAAACGTATTAAAACACGGTAATTTCATAAAGATACCCCCTGTTATGTTCAGAAGCTGTCAGACGGCGCGTACCGTCCGGTTAGTGTTTATTTCGGTTATTAGTACAGGCAACCGGGTAAGGCTTATTCTCTTTTTATCCCGGTTGCCTGTACTGCTTATTTTAAGTTAAATTCCTCCGTAATCCTCAATACCCTCGTAACTGAAATCCTGTATGCTTAGGGTTATTAAGTCACAGCTTTCAAATTCGGTTTTTTCCAAATCCGGAGTCATATAAAGCTTTTTCATTTCATAAACTCCTTTCCGCTAAACCGTACCGATAACGGCATTGCTGTATATTACCTTGTAATCGCCGCCAATCTTGTAAATCATATATGCCCGGGCGTATCTGGTTGCTCCCGCG
>JAAYXM010000073.1 GCA_012515925.1 Clostridiales bacterium | reverse complement strand
TGCCTGTACCGGCTGTAAGGCTTTTCGGGCGCTAAGCTTTCGAGCCAGGCTTCAAAATCGTGGTGCAGCCCGCTTTCGTCGTCGTTAATAAACACGCTTGCGGTAATATTCATAGCGTTTACAAGCAATATGCCCTCGGTTACACCGCTTTCGCGTATCGCTTCCGCGACCTGCGGCGTTATATTTACAAGCCCCCGTCGGGTTGGCAGGTTGAAACCCAGTACTTTTCTAAAGGTTTTCATTTTTCGCACTCTCGCTTTCTCTGATTCTCCTGTTTTCTATACAGTACTCCCGCCCGCATATCCCGCGCGCCGCGTTCTTATGCGATATAAGTATGCATGTAACGTCGTTTAACGCCATGATATTGTTTAATACCCGCTTTTCCGTCTCCTCGTCAAGCGCGGAGGTGGCCTCGTCCAAAAGCAGTATCGGAGCGCCGCTTAAAACCGCCCGGGCAATCGCGAGCCGCTGGATTTGTCCCTCGGACAAGCCTTGCCCGCGCTCGCCGATTATTGTGTCAAGGCCGTCGGGCAAAGTCTCGATGAAATCAATCGCGCAGCTTATCCCGATTGCGCGTTCGAGCTCTTCCGGCGCCGCGTTCTCATTCACCAGCATCAGGTTTTCCCTGATTGTGCCGGAAAGCATCAGGTTACCCTGCGGGACGTACGCGAACATGCCGCGCGTCCCGGAATCTATTTTAACGGTTTTTCCCGAATTTATCTTAAGGTTTATTTCGCCCTCGCCCGGGTGCAAAACGCCGAGCAGGAGCTTCAGCAGCGTGCTTTTGCCTATGCCGGAAATACCCGAGACAAGCACCAGCTCGCCGCGGTTTATACGCAGATTAATATCCTCCAGTACGGTTTCGCGGTCATATTTAAAAGAAACGTTTTTAAACTCGATATATTCGAAATCGCGGTCCGGCTCGTAAAAATCAACGGCGGGCTTCTCGCAGAGCTTTTCAAGCTCAATCAGCCGTTCGGCTGACGCCAGTGTGGAATAGAATTTCGTCATAACGCCCGACATCGCGCTAAACGGCATCTGCACCTGGTTGACAAGCTGTAAAACCGCGGTAAGGGTTCCGAATGTGACGATGTCCCTGTATATGCCGCTCGCGCCCCAGATAATCGCGTAAATATATCCGAGAGAAAACAGAAGCGAGATACCCGAGCTCGCGTATACCGAGTATTTCGCCTGACGCATGCGGGCGCCGTAATAATCGTCGGATAAAAGCTTGGTTTTTTCGTCGATTTTGTTTTCTATCCCGAAGGTTTTAACTATCAGGAGGTTTTCAAAGCTCTCCTGAATAAAAGAACGCACAAGCCCGCTCGCGGCCTGAACGTTTTTGTGCAGCCTTTTCATAGTGCGTCTGAACAGTCGCGAGACAATGAACACAAACAGCCCCGCGATAACGAATATCAGCGCAAAGCTTATATCCAAAGCGCAGAGCGCGCCGAACGCGAGAACCAGACGGGTAATCAGTGACGTAACCTGCGGCAGCAGGTTCGCGATGGTGCCCGATATATAGTTTACGTCGTTAGTAAGCCGGTTCATTATTTCGCCGCTGTGATAGCCCGTTACGGTCAGATAATCCTTTTTCAAAACATTGACAAAAATCTGCCGCGTCAGTGAGGTTTCGAGTCTCGCATTGATGTGGTATTCAAGCCGACGGCCGATAAGTCTGAGTATAAACTGCGCGAAAACAGCAAAAAAAAGCAGCGCGCCGTATTTAAAAAGCATATCATAGCTTTTTGAAACCGCGCCGTCCACCGCTCCCCTTGACAGCAGCGCGGTGTACACGACAAAAGCCGCGAGCAGCGCGTTGCACACCGTGACCGTTATCAGTGAGGGTAAAATCTTTATTGACTTTTTATAAATCCATTTTAGAGCCTCTGAATCCTTCAATCAGCTTCCTCCTAGCTGCCTTAAACAAGGAAAGCGCGCGAAACACGTATTTACGGACCGGAAGCAGCGCGGTCCAGACGCGGCTGTAGAGCAAATACACCGGAGAATCCGTTTTTATATATTTTTCGTCGCGCCAAAAACCTTTCACAACACCTATAATCTGGTCATGCCTTACCGGGTATTCCTTTTCGTGCTGATGGTCGCCGCACAGAATATAATTCCCGTCCTTAACGCCGACCACCCGGTGAAGCACGAAGACTCCGTTGTCCCGGCGATAAAGCGGAATATCGAGTTTTTTTAGCCTCTTTTTCGGCGCGACAAGCAGAACACGGTCCCGCCTGTGTCTTAACAGCGGGAGCATGCTCGTACCCGTAATCGTAATGATTGTCTCGCCGTTGTTATCAAGGTTTTCCTTGATAAGCGGCAGGAACTCCGAAAAGGAGACGCGTTTATTCAAGCAAACCCGCTCCCTCTAATTTGTTAATGAATGCCTTTAAATCCGCGCGTACCGTGTTTTCGTCCGCTTCGTATTCCTTAAGCATCAGCTGAATAAGAGCGTCTTCGTCCGTTTCGTTTTGAAGAGCCTTCCATAAAAAAGCGCCGGTTTCGTTGAGCGTTATCATACCGTTAAAGTCCAGGGTCGCTTTGCCGGTTGGTACAACGACCGTATCCCCGGCGACTTTTCTCAGCATAAAGCCTTCCTTGATTTTCATTATTATTTCCTCCCGTTATTTATTCCAAACCGATAGCGCGGCTCATGGCATTAAACGTCGTGCGCACCGCGTCCTCGCTCATGTCCACTCCCGCTTTGAACAGCGGCACGCTTTCTGAAAGCTTGTCCAGCAGCGTAAGGAGCTTATCCATGTTTTCGGAATCGGACGGGCGCAGGGTTTGATTCAATATTAATGCCAGAGCCTCGGCGCCGTTTATTTTTTCGATATAATTTTTTCCCGACCGGGATAAAAAGGTTATCGCTCCCAGAGCCGCCGTGCGGTTTTCGTTCTGGTCGGTTTTTCCGCTCCACGGCGTACCCGCGGCGTAAAACCCGCCGTCGCGGTAAAGGATTGCGGGCTTATCGTCGTTTAGAATATAAGCATTGTCTTTTCCGAAATACTCCTGCCATAATGAGGTATGTGTGGATTTGCCGGTGCCGCAGGGCGCGGAGAACAGGTACGCGGTATCGTTATATACAACCGCCGAGGCGTGAAGCATGAACGCGTCAAAGTCCAAAAGCGTACGGTAGAATTTCGAGCCCGTCCAGATATACTCGCAGTCGCTTAAAGATAGGTGCGGGTTTTCTTTCTGCTTCTTTTCGATAAAGGAAATCGGTACGTCTATCACGATATCATACGGCGGTTCGCAGTCGGACAAGTATTTCAGGCCGCGTTTAATGAGCGTTTCTCCGAACGCGTTGACATATACCGATATACCGGCGATATTGTATACCTGTTCTTTATACTCAACCATTTTCGCACCCGTTTCTCCGGGACAAACCGGTGTTTTTTATAATAAAAACAATAAGAGAGCGCGGCCCGTCTCCGCGGGCGGCGGTTTATCGAAAATAATAAATTCCATATTGGATTTTAACACATATTTATTAATTTTACAAGAAACCAAATCGGAAAAATCCCGCTTTGTCCCAGTATACATATTATTTTTCCGGAAACAATGTAATTGCGTATTTGCGCAAAAAAAACGGCAAACGGAGGTTAACCTTATGAACGATCATGCTAATAAAAGTATAAAATGCACGGTGGATTCGTGCGCGTATCACTGCGATACCAAGGATTACTGCTCATTGGACGTTATCCAGGTGGGCACGCACGAAAAAAGCCCCGAGGTAGAGCAATGCACGGATTGCCAGTCCTTCGAGGTGAAAAGCTAATACAGGATCCGGCGCCGCCGTCCCCTGTATTAGCTTCGGCAATAAACAACCGGCCGGATTTAATCCGGCCGGTCGAGTTATATATTGGTTTTTATTCGTACAGCTTGGACAGGCGCAGCAGGTGCTCATAGCGCTCCTTCGCGGCCTGCTCGGCCTTGTCAAACAGCTCTTCGGCGCGCTCGGGGAACTGCAGCTTAAGCGAGGTGTAGCGGTTCTCGTTAGCGAGGAAATCCTTGTAGTTTGCCGTAGGCGCCTTGCTGTCAAGCTGGAACGGATTTTTGCCCTGTGCCTTAAGGCGCGGGTCAAAACGGAACAGATGCCAGTATCCGGTTTCAACCGCGAGCTTGGTTTCAAGCTGCGCGTTTGTCAGGCCGCCCTTGATTCCGTGGTTGATGCAGGGCGAATAGGCAATGATTAACGACGGGCCCGGATAGCTTTCCGCCTCGGCGATAGCCTTGATACACTGGGCCTGGTTTGCGCCCATCGCGATTTGCGCCACATATACATACCCGTAAGACATTGCTATCTGCGCGAGGTTTTTCTTGCCGATTTCCTTGCCGGACGCGGCAAATTGCGCAACCTGGCCGATTTGCGAGGACTTGGAGGCCTGGCCGCCCGTGTTCGAGTAAACCTCGGTGTCGAATACGAATATGTTAATGTCCCTGCCGGAGGCGATTGCGTGGTCCAATCCGCCGAAGCCGATATCGTATGCCCAGCCGTCGCCGCCGAATATCCATACGGATTTTTTAGAGAGCATATCCTTGTTTTCGAGTATTTCGTCGCAAAGTCCGCACTCGCATGAGCCGATAGCGGAAAGAAGTTTTTCGGAAGCGGCCTTTGAGCCCTCGGCGTCGTCCTTGTTCGCGAGCCATTCGTCGCAGGCTTCCTTAAGCCCCGCGCAGTCCGTCGTTTCCGCAAGCTTCTTGATGTTCTCCGCGAGCTTATCCCTGCGCTGAGCGACGGCGAGCTGCATGCCCAGACCGTACTCGGCATTGTCCTCAAACAGCGAGTTTGCCCATGCCGGGCCCTTGCCCTGCTTGTTTACCGTATACGGCGTCGAGGGCGCGCTTCCGCCCCAGATTGAGGTACAGCCGGTGGCGTTCGCGATATACATTCTGTCGCCGAAAAGCTGGGTTATAAGCTTGGCATACGGGGTTTCGCCGCAGCCCGCGCAAGCGCCGGAGAACTCGAGCAGCGGCTGTTCGAACTGGCTGCCCTTGACCGTGCTCTTCGCGAACGGTATTTCCTTGACGCTTACGTTCTTAACCGCGTAATCGAAGTATTTCTGCTTGTCGCGCTGGCTGTCGAGGTTCTTCATGGCAAGCGCCTTTTCCTTCGCCGGGCAGACGCCGACACAGATACCGCAGCCCTGACAGTCGAGGACCGAGACATTCATCGAAAAGCTTAAGCCCTCGGTGCCCTTGCCGACCATCTTTTTGCCTGATAGCCTTCGGGCGCGTTTTTAAGTTCGGCCTCGTCCAGCGCGAACGGACGGATTGCCGCGTGCGGGCAGACAAGTGAGCACTGGTTGCACTGTATGCAGTTATCCGGAATCCATTCGGGAACGTCAACCGCGACGCCGCGTTTCTCAAACGCCGTCGAGCCCTGCGGGAAGGTGCCGTCCTCAGCTCCGGAGAACACCGAAACAGGCAGCGAATCCCCGCGCTGGGCATTGACCGGATAAAGGATTTTATCGACATATTTATACAGCTCTTCGCGGTCTGTGTCGGGCTTGGCGTATTCCGGCGAGCCAGAGGCGTTTGCCCATTCTGCCGGAACCTTGATTTCGACTAAGCTTTCTATACCCGCGTCGATTGCCTTGTGGTTCATGCTGACGACCTTTTCACCCTTGCGGCCGTAAGTGTCGACAACAGCCTGCTTCATGTATTTTACAGCGTCGTCAATCGGAATGATATTCGAGAGCTTGAAGAACGCGGCCTGCAGTATCATGTTGATTCTGCCGCCTAAGCCTATTTCGCGGGCGATACCGATTCCGTCAACCGTGTAGAACTTAATATTGTTTTTCGCTATGTACGCTTTGACGTCGCCCGGCAGACGCGCGGAGAGCTCGTTTACATCCCATGCGCAGTTTAACAGGAACGTGCCGTTCGGCTTTAAATCCTGTACCATATCGTACTTGTCTATGTACGAGGGGTTGTGACACGCGACGAAGTCCGCCTGAGAAATAAAGTAGGTGGATTTAATCGGCGCTTTGCCGAACCTTAGATGCGAAATCGTGACGCCGCCGGATTTCTTGGAGTCATAGGCGAAATACGCCTGGACGTTCAAATCCGTATGGTCGCCGATTATCTTAATCGAGTTTTTGTTAGCGCCCACCGTGCCGTCGGAACCGAAGCCCCAGAACTTGCAGGACACGATACCCTTCGGCGTCGTATCGGTTTTATCGGTAATCGGCAGCGAAAGGTTCGTCACGTCGTCCTCAATGCCGACCGTAAACGGGTTTTTGGTATTGTCAGATTGAATATTGCGGTATACGGCAATGGCGCAAGCCGGGTTAAAGTCCTTCGAACCCAAGCCGTAGCGTCCGCCCGAGACCTTGACGCCTTCGAATTTAGTTCCCTTAAGGGAGGCGACAACATCAAGATATAAGGGCTCGCCGAGAGCGCCGGGCTCCTTCGTGCGGTCTAAAACCGCGATGCTCTTGACGGTGTCCGGAAGGGTTTCAATGAATTTAGAGGCAACCCACGGACGATACAGGCGAACCTTGAGAAGTCCGACCTTTTCGCCCTTTCCGATAAGGTAGTCGATGGTTTCCTCGATGGTGTCGCAGGCCGAGCCCATCGCGACGATTACATGCTCGGCGTCCGCCGCGCCGTAGTAGTTAAACAGCTTGTAGTCCGTGCCGACCGCGGCGTTGACCGCGTTCATGTATTTCTCAACCGTTTCGGGAATTCTCTGATAGTAAACGTTCGAGGCCTCGCGCGCCTGGAAGAAGATATCCGGGTTTTGCGCGGAGCCGCGAAGCACCGGGTGCTCGGGATTAAGCGCGTGCCTGCGGAATTCCGCGACCGCCTCTTTATCGAGCATCTTTTCAAGCTCCTCATAATCCCAGATCTGGACCTTCTGCATCTCGTGCGATGTTCTGAAACCGTCGAAGAAATGCAGGAACGGGACTCTGCCCTCAATCGCGGCAAGGTGTGCCACCGCGCCGAGGTCCATTACCTCCTGCGGGTTGGTGGATGCGAGCAGCGCGAACCCCGTCTGGCGGCATGCCATAACGTCGCTGTGGTCGCCGAAAATGGACAGGGCATGGCTCGCGAGGGCGCGCGCCGAACAATGAATTACGCCGGGAAGCAGCTCGCCGGCGATTTTATACATATTGGGAATCATTAAAAGCAATCCCTGGGACGCGGTAAACGTCGTGGTCAGAGCACCGGCCGCGAGTGACCCGTGAACCGCGCCGGCAGCACCGGCTTCGGACTGCATTTCAACTACCTTGACCTCCTGCCCGAATATGTTTTTCCTGCCTGTGGCGGCCCACTTGTCG
>JAAYXM010000072.1 GCA_012515925.1 Clostridiales bacterium | reverse complement strand
GGTTTCGCGGATGCCGATGAAATCTCGGATTACGCAAAGGATGCAGTCGGGCTGCTTGCGTCTAACGGGTTAATCAAGGGCTCCGCCGGCAGGATTAATCCTCTCGGCAAGGCGACTCGTGCGGAGATAGCGGTAATCGTTTTGAGGTTTATGGATAAACTCTCAGCATAGCTTAAGAAAATACTGAATTCAGGAGGTCTACTAATGAAAAAGAGAATAGCCGCGCTTGTTATGGGATTTATTATGATATTCCCGTTAATCTCCTGTTCGGGGGATTTAGCGAAAAACAATGTTGCCGGTGAGCCGGGAAAGCTGTTTGATTCACCCGTGAAAATCTCGATTATGATGCCGTCCAGCAACAACGAGCCGTTTAATGATAACTGGAAGGCGTTGGAGTATGTAAGAGAGGCGACGGGTGTGGAGCTTAACATCCAGGCAATACCCGTCGACTATCAGACGAAAATGGCGCTTGCGTTTTCCGCGCCCGATACTCTCCCGGATTTAATGGTTATTGACCAGAAGATGTTCGCGGACCAATACGCGCAGCAGGGCGCACTTATTGCGATAGACGACTATATCGATATAATGCCCAACTGGAATAAATTCTGGGAATCGGTTGACAGCAAGGTTCGCGATGAGCTGTTTATAATAAGAAAGTCATCGGACGGTAAAACCTATTGGCCGTCAAGATACGGCAGCCAGGACTATATCGGGCTTAAAACCTGGATGTACCGCAAGGACATATTCGAAAAGCACGGGCTTAAGCCGCCCGAAACCTATGATGAGCTTTATGATTTGGCGGTGGAGCTAAAGAAGCTGTACCCTGAAAGCTACCCGATATCCATACGCAACTTCTTCCAGAACGGAGCGCAGACAATAGGTCCTCAATGGAAGCCGTATTTTTTCTGGAATGTCTATTATGATTTCAACGCGAAAAAGTTCAGCTACGGCGCGGTTGAAGATACAATGCTTGACATGATAAGGTTCTTTAAAAAGCTGTATGATGAAGGCCTTATCGTAAAAAGTTATTTAACGCTGCAGTCGCGCGAGTTTAACGAGCTGATTTCCAACGACAGGACATTCATATTCCCGCAGTGGCAGGTGCAGATCGGCCTTATAAACAACACCAACAGGCAAGCTAATCCCGAATTTACGGTTGCCCCCATGCTCCCTCCTGTTGCGAACAGTGAAACCGGGACGCATAAAATGACAAAATACAGTGTGGATACCAACGGGTATGTAATATGCAACACCGGCGATAAGGGCAGGATAGAAAACGCAATTAGATTCTTTGACTGGTTTTACAGCGATGAGGCATGCGAGCTTTTGAGCTGGGGCAAAGCCGGCGAAACCTACGAAACAACCGGAGGCGAAAAGCAGTTTATCCTTAGCGAAAACGAGGATATCAGGAATAAGTACGGCTTGCAGACATACGGGCTCGGCCAGCGGCTGTATCCCGAGGTGGTAAGATACTATTATATGAGTGTCTCCGATGAGGAAATGGATTTCATGATTGAAAACACGGAGGATAAATACAATCCCGCTCTTTGGCTGGATTTCAATGATGAAGAAAGAAAGGTCCGGGAAGATATCGGTACTGAAATCGATACGTTCGCGCAGACAATGATTAGCAAATTCCTGCTCGGGCAGGAGCCGCTCAGCAATTGGGACAATTTTGTCAGTACCATTAAAGACATGGGCGTTGTTGAGTTGCTTGACGCGTACGCGAGCGCTTATGACCGTGTGAAATAACCCAAAAAGAAAAGAGGATATGATTTGTTTCGACTGAATTGCTCCAGGTTTTACAATTATGAAGAAATGAAGACCTGGCTTGAGGGCATGGCCAAAGAGCATCCGGATAAGATGAGACTTGAAACCCTTACGGAAACACCGGAGGGACGCGCGGTGCATGTTGTGACATTGGCCGACTTTTCGCTCGGAGACGAAGCCGAAAAGCGCAGCGCGTATTTCGTAAAGGCAGGTGTCCATGCACAGGAAACAGCCGGCACAACGGCTGCTATGGCGGTAATCGAGAGGGTGCTTGAAAAAACGCCCGAAGTTTTAAAGGATATCGTTTTCTACGTAATCCCCCGCGTCAATCCCGACGGGACGGAGCTTGCGATTTCAAAATCATTCAGAATGATAAGGAGTAAGCTCGGGTTTATTGACGGACTTGCCAATGCATTGATACCGCAGGATATAAACGGCGACGGGAAAATTCTGCAGATGCGGCGGAAAAACCCCGCCGGAAACATGAAGGAACATCCCGAGTGTCCGGGGCTCATGGTGCCGAGGAAGCCTTGTGATAAAGACTGCGATTTTTATGATGTATGGTGTGAGGGTGTAATTGAAAACTACGACGGCGGAGAGCCCGTACCGGGGTTTGAGCATGTGGATTTTAACAGGAT
>JAAYXM010000071.1 GCA_012515925.1 Clostridiales bacterium | reverse complement strand
GTTTGTTAAAGAAAATGTCTAAACGGGTTGCCGGTATCATATAAATTTTTATGGATAACCGAATATTAATATATAGGGTGAGGAAGGGAAGGCTTGAATATGAAGATTATAAAAACCGGAAAGCTTATTAAACCGTTTGTTTTCATCGCGGTGGGAGCCGTTTGCGTGGTTTCCGCCGTGGTTCTCTTATACCCGCGCGGAAAGAGATTCTTAAGATTGGATATGCCAGAAAAGGATAAAAAGCCGGGTATAACGGAGATTGACGAAATAATGCTGGGTGAGCTTATCGAAAAAGCGCTGTCAAAAACACTTCCGCTTAAAGGACTTAAAACCGTGATTTCCTCCGAAAAGACAATAACGCTTTCGGCGGAGGCGGAAACGGAAAACCTGACAAGGCTGTTGGAACAAAGTAATTTGAGAGTACCCGCGGGCACAAGGCTTATTTTAGACCTTTTGCCGAAAAAGGTGACATCCGAGCTTAAGCTCGGAATCGGTCTTGCCGATAAAGATAAAAGCATTAAGCTTACGCCTGTTGAGCTTAAAATAAACGAGTTTTCGATTAAAGGACGGATGATTCCCGAAAAGCTTAAAACACTTTTGAACCAAAGCATCAACGAATTTATTAAGCTGAATAATATCAGAATAACGGATATTGAAATAACCGACGGGAAAATTATTCTGTTGCGGGCATAGGCGCGGCTTTGCAATCGGCCGCCGCTACGGCTTGATGACAGCCCCCGCCCGCTGCAGCGGGCGGGGGCTGTCATCAATTATCGAAAGATTTTGATAACCCCGCGGGGCAAGTTTTAAATTAATGTCGCTGTATCCCTCCCCCCCTTGGGGGAGGGATACAGCACGGCTGTGAATTAAACTTGCAGTTTACGTAAAAACTACCGCGGATAAAGAAACACGCGGATAAAGATAATTGACAACATGTAAATATTGTTGTATCCTATTACATATATTAAGCGTAAATAAATAAAAAGCAATGACGGAGACATAGTTTAGCGAACATGCGGGTTTGCCCCCGCAATAATCTTACAGAGAGCCGGGTTGGATGAAAACCGGCAGATTATAAGTTAAACCGTCACTCCTGAGCTGCGTCGCCGAAAAGGGAAGCCCCGTATTAAGCGCCGCCGGTCGCGCCGTTATTAGCGTAAGGCTGTCTTCGCCTTTATGAGCGGAACCGTTTTTCGGTTCAAGCAGGGTGGTACCGCGTAAAGTAGTTTTTACGTCCCGTGCAGGTTTGCACGGGGCTTTATTATTTTCTTACGAAAGCGCAAGTTTCAGATTTATTTCTTGTTTCGCCCCCGATGGGGGAACAACAAAACCGAAATTAAACCCGCAATTTACGATTCGATACGAAAGGAAGAAAAACATTGACAAACAAGCTCGAAAAAGTCTATAATCCGCAAAACGTGGAATCAAGATTGTATAAGGAATGGCAGGAAAAGGGCTATTTCAACGCGGAGGTTGACGGGAAGAAGGAGCCCTTCTGTATAGTCATGCAGCCTCCGAACGTTACGGGACAGCTCCATCTGGGGCATGCCCTTGACAGCACGCTGCAGGATATCCTGATACGCGCAAAGCGTATGCAGGGGTATAGCTCGCTGTATCTGCCCGGTACCGACCACGCGGGCATAGCGACCCAGATAAAGGTTGAGGAAATGCTTCGCGTTGAAGAGGGCAAGACAAAATATGACCTCGGCAGGGAAGCGTTCCTCGAACGGGTCTGGGCGTGGAAAAACGAGTACGGCGACAGGATTGTGGAGCAGCAGAAGAAGCTCGGCGCGTCCTGCGATTGGCGGAGAGCCCGCTTTACGATGGACGATATATGCGCGCGTGCCGTGCGCGAGGTTTTTGTCAGGCTATATGAGAAAGGGTTGATTTATAAGGGCAGCAGGATAATTAACTGGTGCCCGGACTGTACGACGGCGCTTTCCGACGCGGAGGTCGAATATAACGAAAAAGACGGTAAGTTCTGGCATATAAAATACCCGATAAAGGACTCCGGCGAATTTCTTGTCATTGCCACGACGCGCCCGGAAACCATGCTCGGAGATACCGCGGTCGCGGTTAATCCCAAGGATAAGAGATACAAGCACCTTGTGGGCAAAACCGTTATATTGCCGCTTTTAAACCGTGAAATACCGGTTATAGAAGATGATTACGTTGAGATGGATTTCGGGACCGGCTGCGTGAAAATCACGCCGAGCCACGACCCCAACGACTTTGAGGTAGGAAAACGGCATTCTCTTCCCGAGATTCTGGTTATGGATAAAAACGCCCGTATAAATGAGAACGGCGGGCAGTATCAAGGGCTTGACAGGTATGAGGCGCGAAAGAAAATAATCGAGGATTTGAAAGAGCTGGGGCTGCTTCTGGAAATTCGTGACCACAAGCATAACGTGGGCTCCTGCTATCGCTGCAACACCGTTGTGGAGCCGATAATTTCCGCGCAGTGGTTTGTTAAAATGAAGCCCCTCGCGGAAGAAGCAATCCGCGTGGTGCGTGATTCGACCATTAAATTCGTGCCTGACAGATTCAGCAAAATCTATATGAACTGGATGGAAAACGTTCACGACTGGTGCATATCGCGCCAGCTCTGGTGGGGACACAGGATTCCCGCGTTTTACTGCGAGGACTGCGGTCATATAAACGTCACCCGCGAGGACCCTGAAAAATGCGAAAAATGCGGGAGCACACGCCTTAAGCAGGACGATGATGTTCTCGACACATGGTTTTCCTCCGCGCTCTGGCCGTTTTCAACGCTCGGCTGGCCCGAGAAAACGCCGGCTCTTGACTATTTCTATCCCACATCGGTTATGGTAACCGGATACGACATTATTTTCTTCTGGGTCGCGCGCATGATTTTCTCCGGAATGGAGCATATGGGGCGCGAACCGTTTAAACACGTGTTTATCCACGGCATAGTCAGAGACGCCCAGGGGCGGAAAATGTCAAAGTCTCTCGGGAACGGCATAGACCCGCTTGAAGTCGTTCGCGAATACGGCGCGGACGCGCTCAGGTTTACGCTCGTAACGGGAATATCGCCCGGAAACGACACAAGGTTTCAGCTTGAGCGCGTTGAAGCAAGCCGCAATTTCGCGAATAAAATCTGGAACGCGTCAAGGTTTGTCTTAATGAACCTGACAATCGATGAGTACGGCTTGCCGGTGCTTGACAAGCTCGAGCTTCCGGATAAATGGATTCTCTCTAAATACAACAAGCTCATTAGCGAGGTGAGCGACAATATCGACAGGTTCGAGCTCGGGATTGCCGCGGCGAAGCTGTATGATTTCATTTGGAGCGACTTCTGCGACTGGTATATAGAGCTTGTAAAGCCGCGTCTTTCGGAGGACGCCGATAAAGAAAGCAGAAATACGGCGGAGCGTGTTCTGGTTTATGTGCTGTCTGACACATTGAAGCTGCTTCACCCATTCATGCCGTTTATTACCGAGGAAATATGGCGGACGCTGCCGCACATCGGCGAGTCGATTATGATATCGGACTGGCCGGAATATTCCGAAAAGCTTAACTTCGAGAGCTTTGAACGTGAAATGGGAACATTGATGAACGCAATCAGGGGCATAAGAAACATAAGGGCGGAAATGAACGTGCCCGCGTCGAAAAAAGCCCAGCTTATCATTGTATCCGAAAATCCCGTTCTCGCGATTTACAAATCCGGCGAGGCTTACCTGAAAAAGCTCGCGTATGTTACGGACGCGGTTTATTTAAACGAGCTGCCCGATGCCGAGGGTATGGTTTCGGTTAACACCGAGAACGCCAAGCTCTTTATGCCGTTTAAGGAGCTTGTCGATATCGAAAAGGAGCTTTCGCGATTAAACCGCGAGCTTGAAAAGGCGCATAAGGAACTGGATTTGATAAACGGAAAGCTAAGTAACCCCGGGTTTGTCTCAAAGGCTCCGAAGCAATTGGTTGATTCGGAGCGCGAGAAGCTGGAAAAAATCAAGGCTCTTATTACTAACATAAACGAGAGTATAGAGAAGATAAAAGGATAAGCGCGGATATAACAAACATTCATCCGGAGTTGATGGCATGAACTACGAACAGGCGTATGAGTTCATCATAAATTACCCGAGATTCGCAAAAGTGAATACCTTAAGCCGGATGGAGCGCATATTGGGAAAACTCGGTAATCCCCATAAAAAGCTGCGTTTTGTCCATATAGCCGGCACCAACGGCAAGGGGAGTGTTTCCGCGATGACCGCGTCAATCCTGCGGCGCGCCGGATATAGGACGGGACTTTTCATCTCGCCGTTCGTCGAGGATTTCAGAGAGAGAATATCAATCGACGGTGAATTGATAAGTAAAGAGGATTTCGCGGGAATTCTTACCGATGTGCGGGAGTACGGCGAAAGCTGCGATACGATGCCGAACGCGTTTGAGCTTATCAGCGCGGTCGCGTTTAAGTACTACGCCGAAAAAAACTGCGATATCGTGGTGCTTGAGACCGGGCTCGGCGGGCGGTGGGACGCGACAAACGTGATACCCGCGCCCTATGCCGCGGTTATTACATCAATATCTTTTGACCATACGAATATCCTCGGTGATACTATAAGCAAAATAGCCGCGGAAAAAGCCGGTATTCTGAAAAACGGTTCATACGCCGTAACCTGCGGAGGACAAGAGCCGGAAGCGTTAGAGGTAATAAAAAACACATGCGCGGAAAAACAAATACCTTTGATTGTCTCCGATGAAAAAAGCGTAAGAATATTTAAAGAAACCATAGAGTACACGGATATTTGCTATAAGGGCATGAGTATTCGCATACCCTTTGCCGGCAGGCATCAGGTTCAAAACGCGCTGGTAGCCGTTGAAGCCGCTTTCGCTGTAAAGGAAAAAGGCTTTACAATAACGGAAGACAATATAATAAAGGGGATTTTCGAAACGCGCTTTCCCGTTAGAACCGAGGTTGTATGCAAAAGCCCGCTTATTATCATTGACGGCGCCCATAACACGGGCGGTATAAAGGCTCTTTGCCAAACGATTGAGAGGCTGCTAATCGGATATGAGATTATATCGGTTTTCGGCTGTCTTAAGGATAAATTAAACGAAGAGGCAATTAAGCTTATTGCCGGCGCGAGCGATATAATGTATATCGCGATGCCGGATTCAACGCGGGCGGCGGACATCG
>JAAYXM010000005.1 GCA_012515925.1 Clostridiales bacterium | reverse complement strand
CGGTATCATCATCGTTTATGTTAATATGGTTGATATTTCCGCAGGCGCCGTTTATGAATAACGTGACAAATTCTCCGCCGTATAGCCGTTTCATTTCATACGACAGCTCGCTTATGAAATCGCCTGACGACATTTCCCCGCAAACAATTGCCGGGTGGCATGCAAAGTTGACCACCGCCCCGGCAGGTTTTCCGTCCTGCTCGACATAAAGCACCAGTACCTCAGGGTCAATCTCGCCGTGCGGGCGCACGACGTCCGGATTTTTCATACCGGGATTGGTTTTAAGCGAGCCGTCCTTCATTTCATAAACACGTATAAACGAATAGCCGTGCATTTCCGAATTCCCAAGCCTGATTACCGACGGTTTTTTATTGTTCCAGGCATTTATCAACGCGTCGGACGCGTAAACAACAAGGTTATCTATGTAAAACTCATCCCGACGCACCTGCTCACCCCAGTTGAGCGTCGGTCCGCCCGAATGCGTATGCGTGGCCATAACCAGGATTTGTTCCTGCATAAGCGGTGTATACTCGCAAACGCGCCTTCGAATCCTGTCCGTAATATCCTTTGTTATCCCGCAAGCGTCAATTACGACCATGGCGGCATGCGCACCGTCTTTTGACGCGACAAAAGCCCGCGCATACAGCCTGTCTCTGACGCCCTTGCTGCGGCGTGCGCCGAAGCTCCCGGGTATAATGCTTCCGATATGCGGGGTTATATCACTTTCAAAGAAACCGCAATAAAACATAATTAATCCTCCATAACGCGAAAAACGTGTTTTCACACATTTTACACCTATATACCTGAAATATCAATTCGAAATCAATAAAAGGTTTCCCGCATAAGTCTAATATATAAATTCTATTCTTCTTCCACGCGGATAAACACATCCGGGACCACAATTTCAAGAATTATTTTTCCGCCTTGTTCGGGCATAAAAGGGACCTTTCGCCCTTTTTGCTTTACAACCGCCGCTTTGTCTGCTATAATATTTGAGCACAACAAGCGCCCGTGGCTCAAAGGATAGAGCATGTGTTTCCGGGGCACAGGGTTGGGGGTTCGAGTCCCTCCGGGCGTGCCATGCAAAGAGAGCCTTGCGTTATGCAAGGCTCTCTTTGCAATGAAATTCGTCCCTTCGGAACGAGTAAAATGCGCTTGCGCGCATGAAATATGCTTCGCGTATTAATGTAAATATCTTTTTTCTCTCACCTCTCCCCTGCTCCCCCGAACAGGGGAAATACGGGACAAAATCTGCGGATTTACGCCCGCGCAACACCTTGACAAGCCTTATCTTATCTGCTAAAATTCATTTTGTCCGCTTATACGGAGAGATGTCCGAGTGGTTTAAGGAGCTGGTCTTGAAAACCAGTGACCCCGCAAGGGGCCAAGGGTTCGAATCCCTTTCTCTCCGCCATATTTCTAACCCTACCGAGACAATGGAGACCATTGTCCTTTTGTTTATAAAAATAGAAACGGGTGATTACTTGAAAGAGACAAGAATAGGTTATTTATACATACTGATAACCGTTATTCTGTTCAGTACCTTTGAAACGGTCAGCAAAACAGCCGCGGCCGGGCTTGACGCATTTCAATGCACATTTCTCCGATTCCTGCTCGGCGGTGTTGTGCTGTTTATTATTTTGCTCGCCAAACGCGACATCTCTATCTCGTTAAAGGACGCGGCGCGCCTTCTGGGAATCGGCGTGTTAAACGTCGGAATAAGCATGAACGCCTTGCAAATCGCGGTTTTTCGCCCTGGCGCGAGCGCGGCGCTCGCGGCCGTGATTTCAGCGCGAACCCCATATTCGTGGCGCTGTTTTCCGCGATAATCGAAAAAGAAAAAATCAGCACATCAAAGATATTCGGGCTGATTATCGGCCTTATAGGCATATTCGTGTGTTTCGCCGACAAGCTCGGCGCGGCCGGGGATATCATAAGCCCGCTGCTTGCGCTTTTAAGCGCCGTCGTTTACGGGCTGTATACGGTTTTAGGGCGCGGCAGCGCGATGCGTCTCGGAAGCCTTAAGATGAACTCTTATTCGTTTATATTCGGAAGCCTTGCGCTTCTGCCGTTCCTGCTTGTGTTTAAGAAGCCGACGTTTTTATTCCCTGCCGCGGTTTTGCCGCAGGTTTTATATTTAGCTGTTTTCGTAACCGGCCTCGCGTATCTCACTTACTTTTTAGGCTTACAGCTTATCGGCGCGAGCAAAGGCTCTCTTACGTTCTTTTTAAAGCCGGTACTCGCGAGCATAATAGCGGCGGTATTCATAAACGAGCCGATTACGCCTTATCTGATATTCGGAACGCTGCTGGTTATCGCGGGGATTGCCATGGTGCTGTTCGGAGACAAGGCATTAAAGCGCGGCGGATAAAGCGCAAGTTGTAGAAATAATTGTCGCTGTCCCCCTACCCCAGAGGGGGAGGGGACAGCAGGGTCTTAATTTAACATGCAATTTTCATGCGCGGCGGGTAAAGAAAAATACCACTTGACATAGAATGATATTGAACTTATAATTTATCAAGTGGTTATACCGCGGGTTGTGGCTCAGTTTGGTAGAGCGCTGCGTTCGGGACGCAGAGGCCGCAGGTTCAAATCCTGTCAACCCGACCATTGCAAAAAGGCCTGTCATATGACAGGTCTTTTTGCAGCAAGAATCGTTCCGGAAGGAACGATTCTTATTTCATGCCGAACTTTGTTCGGTATTTCATAATCCAAAGGATTATTTCATATTGCTCAGGCAATATTTCATATCACTCCGGCCCGCGAGAGCATCAGAATTACCTCCTCGCGGGTAGCCGTGTCCTTCGGACGCGTGCCGTCCGTGATGCCTTTTTTTACCGCCTTCTCCCATGCCTCTTTGGCCCAGGGGGAGGGCTTGTTATTATCCTCCACCGGTGTCTCCTCCTTGCACATTTTAATAAAACCGTCCCAGCCGCGGGCACGGAGCGTTTTCGGGCAGTTTTTCCCGTTCCAGCGGTAGTGCTGCACCACGTTTTCAATCGGGATACTGTAACAGGCCGAAAGATGTCTGACAAGCCATGCCGCGTTTTTGCATGCCTTGCCGAAATCGCCGTCCGAATTAACACAGATTTCAATACCGATTGATTTACGGTTCCCGGGCCCCGACCCGTCGCCCGCGTGAAACGCGTCCTCGTTGTCCGGGATATGCTGGTATATCTCCTTGTCGTCAACCGTGTAATGCCATGAAACCTTGCTGTTTAAGTTTTTTAAATAGCTCGCGTGCGATTTCGCGGTCGCCCCATTGGCCGTGTTTCCCGTCTCGTGGATTGTGATATATTTCATCGGGTTGCTTCGCCCCGGGCGATTAATCTTTCCCGACGGAATAAAATCCCGGATAATATTCATTAAGTCAAACCCTCTTTCATGTGGAATTTTTCGCGTCGCCTTTATCCTGCAAGGCCTCGAGCGCGTTTTTAAGGAAAGCCGGAAATGGTATGCCGATGATTCCGGCATTCTCCAAAATGCTTAAGCCCTCGCTGCCGATGAAGAAGGATATTACTATATTACGCACATATTCCCCGCCGGTTACGGAATCAAGCTGCGCCGCCACAAGTACGATTAAGAGTATAACGCCTTTTTTAAAGATGCCTTTTATGCATTTGTCGCTTGACGCGCGCCCGCTTTCGGTTTTCGGGGACTTATGGAAAACAAGCGCGATTATAAGCCCCATTATGTAGTCAACCGTCATGACCGTGAGCAAGGCTTTCAGCATAACATCCCATCCTCCGAGCGCTCCGGCAATACATCCGCCGATAACGGCAAACATGGCAATCACACTGTTTTTAATCGCTGCGGTATCCATTTTCCGTTCTCCTTTCATATACAATATCATTTTTCCCGCTGGAAGTAAATACCTGTTTTCCGTTCTCAATAACCCGGTTTCCGTGAATCCGCACCGGTATCGGCGAAAGCGTTTAATTAACGCGCGGCGGTATAGGTCACATACGTGTTGCCTTCGTCTTCGCTCGTGAAAGTCTCTTTAATATCTCCGCTTCTTAAATAATCTTCAAGCTGCTGCCAGGTTATTCTCCCGTATCCGCTGACAAAAATCCAGTCTTTATCATTTCTGTTGGTAATCTCAGGCTCCGGCAAAGGCTCTATCCTGCCCGACGGCGTCGCGGCCTCGTTTGTGCCGTAAAGCCTGTTATACTCGTTAACTATCCCGGGCGTGCGAATACCGTCATTAAACGCTTTGATAACCTGCGCGGGGGTCAGCTTTGACTTTTCGGCGCCGCCGCCCGATTTCCCCGAACCGCCCGACTTGCCCGCGCCGCTCGATTTTCCCGTGCCGCCTGATTTGCTCAGCCTTGATAAATCGGCAAGCGTCAGCTCGTGGACGCGCTGCGCCGCGGCCTCCTCCGCCGCCTGCTTTGCCGCCTGCTCCGCGGCTGTCGGCGCGGGCGCGGTCAGTGACAATGTGTCCGCGTATTTCGCGTATACCGGATTGCTTGTAATCTTGTAGTTTAGTGCCTGTGTCGCCATGTCAATCGTATGCTGCAAATCCGCCCGTGCTTCCGGGTCAGAAGTGCCGGCAAGCTGCGTCCGGGCGTTTGCGATAATCGCCGAGTAATCGAGATTTTCATTCTTAAGCGTACCGTCAGGATTAAAATACGGGTTATCCCGGTAAGCCATAGTCTGCGGAACATAGCCGGTAACCTGTGCCTGTACCGCTTCGCGTGAAACCCGGTCATTCAACGCCGCGCGCTCATCCTCAGAGACGCCGCGCACGGCGATTCCCAGCTGCTGAAGCAGCGCGGTCGAGCCCGCGAGGGACGCGCCCATATTCGCGACCTTCGCGCTGTGCGCCGCGATTGCGGCCTGCTCACCCATACCGCGCAGCGCGGCATTCTGCCGCATGGCGTTTGCCGCCGCGTAGCTGTCCACGTTTCCGGCGTTGCCCGCCGCGCCCGTCGCGAAAGCGTTATCGCGGGCCTTTATACCCGCCGCGTCGTAACGCTCCAATATGCTCTTGCCCGTCGGGGTTGAAAGCGGGTCGGCTTTGGCTATGTCAAACTGCTCGCCGTATTTGCCGTATTCGGTATCATACATTCCGCCCTTGTCGTAAAGCCTTTTATTCGTCCTGTCCGCAAGGCTTGAGGATACGCCCGTCCGCTTAAGGTAATCGTCAAACCCGGTGTCAAGAACGCTTGTATCCCAATAGGAAACGCCGTCCACTATCGAATACGGCTTGCCGATGTTCTTGCCGCCGAGGGACACTTCGCCGGTTACGGGGTCAAAGGACAGCGCGTTGTCGATATCCTCCCGCGCAAGCCCGTATTTCTCCCCCGCCGAATACAGATACGGCCTGATCGCGGATTTACCCTGTTTGGCGTAGTAATCACGGATATACTTCGCCTGCGCGTAATCGCTGTTCTTCAGCTTTTCGGCAACGTCCGCGTACCCGCCCTCGATAAGCTGCCTATAGTACGCCTGTGCCTGCTGCGCCGCTCTGTTTTTGCCCGCGGTATCGCCCGCGGCGTTGTGCTTCTCCCATTCGCCCTTGAGGTTGTAAATCGCGCTTATCGTCTGATATGGGTTGAACGCCATTTTAACCACCTGCTTTCCTGAAATTTAAACTACGGCAAGACTATGTTAAGCGTATATGTGATTTTCATGTTCTGCGTATTCTGCTTAGTAACGGGGCTGTCCAGTACCACGCATGTACCGAGAGTTTCGGGCTCTTCCACCTGCCCGAAAACATCATATTCGTTTTGACACAATCCGCTGTCACTTGTGCTTTCGGTTATCCTGAATATTTGTGCGCGGGTCACCTTATAGTATGCCGAGTCGTGCTTCGCGATCAATCCGCTATCGGAGAAATCCACGATTCGCCTGACGTTTTCCACGCCGTTATCGAACAAATCCGAAATATTCAGCTCCCGTCCGTCCCGTCTCATTATCCAGCCGGGATTGCAAATGTTGCAGTTGCTCTCCGCGAATGTACTGTCGGATAGATTAGCGTACCTGAGAAGCGTTCCGTTAAAACTGTAATTGTATATCCTGTATCCGTCCGAAGAATGGTAATATCCAGTATACAGAGTATTCCCGTCCGTCATCAGGCTTCTGCCGCGGTCGCCGATAGCCGCCAAATCCGTCACCCTGGTATTGGCGCCGGAATAAAGGTCGTAATAATACAGCGCGTCACGGGTTCCTTCATCATAAGTGTAATATATTTTATCATCGTGATATGCCAGTCCTCTCGGCGAAGAGTACGCCAAATTGTTATATCGGACTATCGCCCGGGTGCTTAAATCAACGCTGTATAAAGAACTGCCCGAGTTATAGAAGGCTTTGCCGCCGCCTATGCACATTCTGGTATTGCTGGTAGATATTTCGCACAGTTGCGTAATCCTGTCATACGAGCTTGTTCTCCTGCCGAAACCGACTGTTCGAAAAGTACCGTTCGCGGCATGTGTAGGCCAGTCAAAGACGAACTTCATAACCATGTTTTGTATATCAAAGCCGCTTTCGGCGGTATTCAAAGTGCCCCGCTGAGTGTCGCTGCCCGTATATGCCGTCGCGTTCGCGTAGCCGATAAGGTTGCCCGGGAAAACGGTGGCTGTCTGAGGTACGGGGCTTGTATTGTCCGTAAGCATAAAATCGGTAAACATATTCCAGTACGGGAAGCTCCCGCGCCCAACGCCGTTATTTGACATGAAATACCCGACCGGCAGCAGGCAGACGGACAGCATAAGCCTTTTCGCGGGAAGGCCGATAAAGTTATCCGCTTCCCGCCTACATACGCACCTTCCGCCTTCATACAGCTCAACCCTCGCGCGTCCCTTTATGTCAAAGCCCGCGCATAGCTTCTCTTGTATGCTCATATCAGAACAACCTCCGCTTCGTCGTTCATAACGTAATCCGCGGTATTAAACGTATCCTCCGCAAATTCCGCGATTCCCGAGGAACTCATGACGGTGATGACGCTGTCGGTCATATTGAACATGCTTATAAACTTCATGACCTCCATATGCCTTTGCAGCGCAATCCCGGTCATGCTGAGTACTTCCCCGTTCGTAAAAGCCATGAGAAACCCTCCTACGAAATGCTGACCGTTGTAACAAACCCGTCGGGCCAGGTGTATGTGATACCGTTTACGGTTTCGGTAAAAGAAATGGTCTGCGCGTCGCTTAATGTCTTGCCCTCGGCGACTGTTCTGATTTCTCCGCGGGACCTGTCTATCGTGCAGCTGCTGAGCCTTCGCATATCCGCGTCGACGAAATCGGACAGGTTTATCGCGGTTTCCTTTCCCGAATCCGTTCTGTAAAGAATCTGCGCCGAATCCTCGCTCTTCGTTATAATCAGCTTGTCGTTGTCGCCGGCACCCGTGCCCGCGCCGAGCGTAATGCGCGGTATGTATGTGCCGTCAACATAATCAAACGCGATTTTTGCCTTGACCTGTTCGGTATACACGTATACCGTGACCGGGTAATCCGTTTCCGTCAGTGTCGTAACCTTGAACGTATCGTCGGTCCAGTAGAGCGGATTGCCTTTCCTGTCGCGCACCTGCTCGGTCTGCGCTCCGTCCGTCGAGGCGGTGATAAAGTGTATGTTCTGGTCGTAAATCCTTATGTAATTTACGTCCGAGGTATCGCCGTTTAAGTAGTTTCGCACCTTGTCGGAGGTCTCCAGCCTGTCCACCGTCAGTTCGGCTATCGTGCCGCGCTCGCCGTACAGGGATTGCGTGACAATCGTATTCGTTATAACCGTCTCCGCCTCAAGGTTTTTTATTCTGGTGATATTCGCGTCAATCTCGCGGATGTTGTCGCTGTCGAGGTTATAGAGTAAATCCTCGTACATGCGTGTGGTCCGCGATAAAGCGTCACGGAGCCGGATTACCTCCTCCTTAAGCTGTCCGAACGTCATATTATCCGGATACATACAACTCACCGCCCGCCCTGAGTGTCAATTCAAGCCGGTAAACTCTTACGTATCCCGTGCCCGCCGCGCGCAGCCGGAAGCCGTAATTCGCCGTCTTGCGCGGCGTGAAGCGTATCGGCAATAGCCTGGCTTTCCCCGTGTTGTTCGTGTGCGAGTACACCTTTTGAGATGTTGACTCGTTAAACTTTTCGTCGTCGCAGAGCAGATACACGTCAATACGCGCGCCCGCCGCGGCCTCGGCAAGCATTTGTATCTTCCTTATATGCTTTATGTCAATGCTCTTTCCCGTGTATATATCCGTCTCAAACGCCCAGTTGTGGGAATAATCCCCGCTGTCGAGCCTGTAGATATACCCGTCGCCGCCCAGCGCGTATATGCCGTTTCGGTTATGCGCGAAGGATAAAACTTCAAAGTCTATGCTCTCCTCCGCCCAAAGGCCTGCAAGCGTGTCAAACACAAACAGGTTATGCTCCGCCTTGTCTGTTTCGCAGTAAAGATAATACTTTCGCCCGTCCGTTCCGGCAACCGCGCTTTTAAACTCATCTACATTCAAGTTAAAGCCGAGTATGCGCGGGTCGCCGCCCGTATAGACCTTTACGCCCGCACGGTCAACGAATATAAGGTTTCCGTCAACGTCGCAAACGCTTCTGTTGTCTATCGTCCCCTCGGCGTATATGTCCTGAATGCGAAACGGGTTTTTGTTGTTATACAGCTCGTGCATGAAATCCCGCTTAAAGCATATGACATGATTCTGAAACGTGGTTATGCCCGTAAACACGCCGTCGCCCTTTGTGTTCGACTGGGCGGGTGAGCACCACGCGTTATCGGGCGAGCTTTCCTCGCCGGCAACGTCTAAATTCCAGTTTGTGTAGTCGTTGAACCCGCTCGCGTAAATCCTGCCCGCGTCCACGCCGAAAACCCGTGAATTATGCACCGTGGCATATCTTAAATCGGGTATGCGTATCAATCCCGTTTCAAGCGCCGCGGGCGTGAAATCGCCCGTTATATGAAAGTCCGTTGATTTTTTGTCCGGAAATATCAGAAGCTTTTTCGTATAGCCGCTTCCCACCGGGTCCGTCGGGTCGTCGTAAACGTTAAACTTTACGATACAGCGCGGGAGATTGCGAAGCAGCCAGTTCCCGCTTAAATCGTCACCCGGTTCGTAGAAAAACGGCTTGTCTATGTAAAAACTGTCTTCATCAATCTTTGTTATGCCGAATATACCGTTAAACCGCGTCGTGCCCGCAAGTGTCACGGAATCGCCGGTATATAGCCCGTGATTATCAGCGTGTACCCTTGACGTTCCGGGGACATGGCTTCCATAGTCGGAAATCTCGTAAAACGTGCCGTTAGCCTTCCGGAGCGTACCCGTGTATTTATTTTCGCCGCGGATATAGTCGGTTTTTACGTAATCCCCGTCCTTGTAAACCACAAGCAGGAAATCTTCGAACGCCGCCATGCTTATCGGTGTAAAATACCTGTCCTCGTTAATCCTCTCCCGTTTCTGTGACGGCACTATGTGCGGCGTCTCATCGGTTGAGATATTGCTTTCATAGGACAATACGCCCGTATCCATCGTGACGCGCTTGTTCAGTCCAAGAAAACCTGTTCTTACAAGCTTAAAGGAGCTATACCCTTTCGGCAGCGGTGTTTGCAGATATTTAAGCTTTCCGTCGTTCTTCTTTTTCGCCATTCGGACACACCCCCTTAAGCTTTACAATCCGAGCTTCGGCGTTCTTACAAGCAGCCAGTTTTTGAAGTTTTCGAGCAGTACGTTGTAATCGTTAAGCCATTTCGCGGCGGTATCGTCCTCGTTCGCGAGCTTATACGCCTCGCCGCGAAGACGCGCCTTCACAAGGTCTAAAAACTCATACGGGAGCATAACGCTGCCCGCGCCGATTACGTCGTCCGTCACCGATATAAGCGCGGGGCGGACGAAATATATTATTTCGATACACCCGACGCCCTCGACGTTATAGCCTAAATCCGACCCGACCTTATAATAGGCGCCGGGAAACAGCGCGCCGCCGCTCAAGCTCGTCTTAATAAGCTCCCTGCCGTCGGCATACACGAGGTATATATCCTCAAACCGCGGACGGCTCTCGCCCGGCGCCGGGTCAAGCGCGGGCTCGGAGAGTGCTATAACGCCCGGGGGCGGTGAGTCAATATTTATTCTCCGCTGCTCTCTGATAAACTCGCTGTATAAAAGCTGCTGGAGCGAGTTTAACCACATGACATACTCCGAATTCGGGATGTCCGGCGCGATATCGATTTCGTTTTTTATGCCTGAAATCAGGCTTTGTGCCGTTACACCGCTGTCAAACATAACTACCACCCGAACCTTTTAAGGGATTTCCCGCGGGATTTGATATTCCACAGCCGCTTAAACGCGGACTCCGCCTTGCGCAAAAACTCAGCCTTATAAATCTCTCCCGCGCCGGAGAGAAACAGGATATTATCAACAATCGCGGGATGATACGCTTTGTCAATCATGATTTCGTCGTCCAACGATTCAAGCTCCCCGAATACTTCCGCATATTCCGTATACGGCGGGGTTTTCGCGGCGTAAATCATTCCCGTGTCGATTGCCATGTAAAACTCCCCGGGGTCCGCTATATCCGGAAAGTCCTCAAGCGCCGCGTATTTTATTAAGGGCTTCGCTCCAATCCTCAGTACGTACGCCTGACCGTAGGAATCGATAAGCTCGGTCTGCGTGTCGTTTAGGTGACCGAAGAAAACCCGCTGTGCTATCGGCCGCGCCGCGTTTACCTTTTCGAAAATCTTAAGTACCGTCATGTTGTTCCCCCCGTTTGTTCGGCATTGCCGCAACACGGCTTTGCCGCCGGTCACTAGTAGACGGGGTTACGTTGTCTCCGTCTCTCCCGTCTACTAGTGCCTAATGTCTAGCGTCTAGTGTCTATACGCAGTTGGTGAGCTTCCAGCAGGCGCCCGGACGCTTGCATACAATCTCGGTATACTTGCGTATAACCGTCTCGTAGTAGTCCGTGCCCGCGACATGTGAAAGCTTCGTCGAATCCTCCTGGTTCATG
>JAAYXM010000070.1 GCA_012515925.1 Clostridiales bacterium | reverse complement strand
GGGCTGTCAAACAGAATACTTAACGTAAGGCATTTTGACGATATAATTGAGACCGCGAAGACCGGGGATTTACGAAACGTTGATTTGTTTATCGACGATATAAGCCGGGAGAGGATGGAAAACCTGCCGCCGTACATAACCGCGTCGAATTTCGGGAAAATCAGCGACCTTGTATCACACGGCGACCTTGCGCTCGGCATTATAAACCTTGTTTTCCAGACAATCGGCGTCATTTCCGTATTCGCGTCAAAGATTGTGGACACGAAGCATGTTGTACTTACCGGCAACCTAACAAGCGTACCGCAGGCAAAGGATATATTCGGGATAATCGAAAAGCTGTACAAAATCAGGTTTATAATCCCCGAATACTCCGAATACGCGACGGCCACGGGCGCCGCGCTCTTCTATAAAAAAACCGGCAAGGAGTAAGCATGGCAAAACTATTACCGAAAGAAGAAACCGATAGACAGAACGAATTTATAGAACGTGTTTTTGAAATAAACGCCGCGTACGAAAAATACGCATTTGTCGATACCTACGGCTGTCAGCAGAACGAATCCGACAGCGAGGTAATACGCGGGATGCTCACGCAAATGGGCTACGCGATGACGGATGATGAAAAGAGCGCGGACGTTATAATCATTAACTCTTGCGCCGTCCGCGAGCATGCCGAACACCGCGTTCTGGGCAATATCGGCGCGCTCGTTCATTTAAAGCGCAGTAAGCCTGATATGATAATAGGCGTCTGCGGCTGCATGGTCCAGCAAAAGCACATGGCGGAGAAAATAAAAGCCAGCTTTCACCATGTGGATATGGTATTCGGCGTACACGCGCTTTACAGACTTCCCGAAATTCTGTACCGCGCGATTACGGAAGGAAGGCGTATATTCGAGGTTACGGAATCCGAGGGCGCGATTGCGGAATCGCTGCCCGTGCTACGTAAAAGCGTTATGAAATCCTGGGTTCCGGTCATGTACGGGTGCAATAATTTCTGCTCATACTGCATTGTGCCGTACGTCCGCGGTCGTGAACGAAGCAGGGAGCCGGGCGCGATTGTATCCGAAATAGAAGGCCTTGTCAAAAACGGCTGCCGTGACGTGACGCTCCTTGGTCAGAACGTAAACTCTTACGGAAAAGATTTAAATAACGACTATGATTTTTCAAGGCTTCTAAGCGATATAAACGCGGTACCCGGTGAGTTTACCATAAGGTTTATGACAAGTCATCCGAAGGACGCGTCAAAAAAGCTTTTCGATACTATGGCGGAGTGTAAAAAGGTTGCCCGACATATACATCTTCCGTTTCAATCCGGAAGCAACCGTATTCTCCGCGCGATGAACAGAAGCTACACAATCGAACATTATATAAACCTCATCGAGTACGCCCGCAGCGTAATTCCGGGTATATCGGTTACAAGCGATATCATAGTCGGATTTCCGGGGGAGACCGAGGAGGATTTTTCGGGTACGCTTAATACGGTTAAAACCGTTAAATTCAATCAGCTTTTTACGTTTATATACTCCAAAAGGAGCGGAACTCCCGCGGCGGAAATGCCGGATAACGAGCCTCGCGAAGTTAAGCTCGAAAGGTTTAACCGGCTGCTCGCACTCCAGGATGAGGTTTCCCGGGAAATAAACTTCCTGCCCCCGGGCACGGAAATCAGGGTTTTGGTCGAGAGTGAGCAGAACACGAAATTCGGGAATCTGGCAGCCCGTACACAGGGCAACAGACCTGTTCATTTTTTTGGCAACACTTCTCTCGTCGGCTGTTTTGTATCCCTTAAGGTTACGGATTCTTCAAAATGGGCTATGACCGGCGAGTTAACAAACGGATAGGAGGACATGCGTGTGTCAAAGCTTTCCCCAATGCTGATGCAGTATAAAAAGCTTAAACAGGAAAACCGGGACTGTATACTGTTTTTCAGACTCGGCGATTTTTACGAGATGTTCTTCGAGGATGCCAAAATCGCATCTGAAGAACTTGATTTGACGCTTACGGGCAGAGACTGCGGTCTTGACGAGCGCGCGCCCATGTGCGGCGTTCCGCATCATTCCTGTGAGGCATACATAGCGCGTCTTATCGCGAAGGGATATAAGGTCGCGATATGCGAACAGATGGAGGACCCGTCCAAAGCAAAGGGACTTGTGACGCGTGACGTGGTAAGAATCGTTTCCCCCGGAACGGTTATCGAGGGCTCGATACTCGAGGAGGACAGGAATAATTACATATGCTCGGTTTATCTCTCGGGCACAAGCGCCGGCTTATGCTTTATAGATATTTCCACGGGCGAAGCCTTTGTTGTCGATGCCTCGGGCGAGAATACGGAAGAGAGAATAATAAACGAGCTTGAAAAGTTTTCTCCGCGCGAGGCTGTTTTGAACAAGTCCGCCGCGGGCAGCCTTTCAATACCCGCGTTTTTACGCGATAACCTGAACTCTCATATCGAAACATTGGGTGACGAGTTCTTCGAGGAAAGCTTCGCTAAATCCGCCGTAACGTCTCATTTTAACGCGGAGAGAATATCAGAGCTCGGGTTTTCGGAGGACGGCGCGTGTCTTAACGCGGCGGGCGCTCTTTTATCTTATTTAAAGGAAACTCAGAAAAACGATTTATCGCATATTAATTCGATAGATTTTCTAAG
>JAAYXM010000069.1 GCA_012515925.1 Clostridiales bacterium | reverse complement strand
CGTTTATCCTTGCGTCCCTTATAATCGCGCCGTTTCAGGTATTGAATAAGCTCAGTGAACACTATACGTTTCTCAAGATTTATACGTTTCTGGGCGGAGTAGTGTCATTTGTGTTTATACCGGTTTATTATGTCGGAATCAAGGCCTCCGCGCTCAATGTGTCCCGCGGGGAGCGGATTTCGGTTGGGCAGCCGTTTACCGAGGGCTTTACCGGTTACTGGAGAAAGCTCGGCGGCGCGCTGTGGAAACAGTTGTTATTAATGCTTTGGTTATTGATTGCGATTATCCCCGTCACTGTTTTCGCGGTAGTTTCATTCGGTTTAAATAGTATCGGCGATTTGGCGAATCCCATTAATCATTTTATCGAAACCAATTTACCGGGTTTTTTATTCATGCTTCTGCTATACCTTGTATTGATGATTCCCACGTTTATTAAAGCTCTGTCCTATTCTTTTACCGAGTACATACTCGCCGAATACCCGGCCGTTAAGGCGCGGGACGCGCTTAAGCTTTCGATGCGTATTACATACGGCAGAAAATGGACGCTGTTTGTTTTTCATCTTTCGTTTATCGGATGGTTCCTGCTTATCCCGCTCACTTTCGGGCTGATTCTGTTTTATCTGATACCGTATTACGAAATAGCGACGGCGACGCTGTACGATTCGCTTAAGACGTTTGCCTTAAATAACGGGATAATCTCGCAGTCCGAGCTCGAACCGATTGAATAGTGTCCTGCCCGCCTCAGGCGGGCAGACGGAATCCTACTACGAGAAGCCCCCTGCCCGCCGAAGGCGGGCAGGGGGCTGTACTTTTTAGCCCGCTTACGGCGGGCAATTGTTTTTAATAATATGCGAAGCTTATTTCACACGTTCCGGCAGGAACGTATTCCATTGGGGCTCCCGCAAATGCTTTCAAAAGCATTATGCGGCAGCCCCCTTATCTTTCGCTTAAGGGGATATAGTCCTTGAATTCGCCCACATGCTTGTAGGCGGGGCGGATAATCTTGCTTGAGTTGACAAGCTCCTCTATTCTGTGCGCGCTCCAGCCGGAGATGCGCGCTATCGCGAATATCGGCGTATACAGCTCAATCGGCAGATTGAGCATCTTATATACAAACCCGCTGTAGAAATCGATGTTGCAGCTTACGCCCTTGTAAATCCTGCGCTCCTTCGCGATAATCTCCGGCGCGAGCCGCTCTACCAGCGAATAAAGCTTAAACTCGTCGGTATGTCCCTTCTCGACGGACAAGCTCTCGGTAAAGCCCTTGAATATTTCGGCGCGCGGGTCGGACAACGAGTATACCGCGTGTCCCATTCCGTAAATAAGCCCGGAGCGGTCGAACGCCTTTTTATGCAGCAGCGCGGTCAGATATGCCGCGACCTCGTCCTCGTCCTCCCAATCCCCGACGTTTGATTTTAAATCCTCGAACATCTGGATGACCTTGATATTGGCGCCGCCGTGCTTGGGACCCTTGAGCGAGCCGAGCGAGGAGGCTATGACGGAATATGTATCCGTGCCCGAAGAGCTGACCACGTGTGTCGTAAATGTCGAGTTGTTGCCGCCGCCGTGCTCCGCGTGCAGCACAAGCGCGAGGTCCAGTATCCGCGCCTCAAGCTCGGTATAGAAGCTGTCGGAACGCAGGATATGCAGAATGTTCTCCGCCGTGGAAAGCTCGGGCTTCGGCCTGTGGATAAACAGGCTCTGCCCGTCGTGATAATGGCGGTACGCCTGATACCCGTAAACCGAAAGAAGCGGAAACAGCGCGACAAGCTGCAGGCATTGCCGCAGTACGTTGGGTATCGATATGTCGTCCGCGCGAGAGTCGTAAGAATAAAGCGTAAGAACGCTCCTCGCGAGCGTGTTCATCATATCCGAGCTCGGCGCTTTCATTATAATGTCACGTACAAAGCTTGTGGGCAACGTCCTGTATCTGGCGAGAAGACAGGTGAAGTCATCAAGCTGCCGTTCATCCGGCAGGCTCCCGAACAGAAGTAAATATGTAACCTCCTCGAACCCGAAACGTTTTTCCGCCACAAACCCGTTTACTATGTCTTGGACGTCATAGCCCCGGTAAAACAGCCGGCCTTCGCAGGGCGCCGAATTCCCGCTTTCGTCGGTTATGCTCGAACGCACCTCCGAAATCTCCGTCAGTCCGGCAAGAACGCCCTTGCCGCTGATATCCCGAAGCCCGCGCTTCACATCGTATTTAGTGTATAGTGAAGGGTCGATAGCCGAGGTTTTCATACACAGCTCGGACAGTTCCTTGATTTCCGGTGTTATGCTCGAAAAACGCTTATCACTCATCTTTCATCACTCCTGTTATTGTTATGTGTTGCATTTATCCTTTCAAAACATATAATGTTTTGAAAGGGGTAAGTTTATATGCTGTCAACACAACGAACGAATTATTTCGCAAACTGCCTTATGCAGCGAAGACCTTCGGCACAGGCGGCTGTTCGCGGCGGAAGTACATATCCCGACATAATCGGAAATGTATATTTCTATGCCGTGTCGGGCGGTGTGTTCGTGGCTGCCGAGGTAATCGGGCTGCCGTATCAAAGGGATGACTGCGGCGGCAGGATTTTCGGATTCCATATACATGAGGGCGAATCCTGTACGGGCAACGGCGAAAACCCGTTTTCCGACACCGGCGGCCACTATAACCCCCGAAACTGTCCGCATCCCGGGCATGCGGGGGATTTGCCGCCGCTGTTCGGGAATAACGGATACGCGTGGGCCGCGTTTTTTACTAATCGCTTCGGTATAAGGGAAATAACCGGCAAAACGATTGTAATACACAATAACCCGGACGATTTCAAAACACAGCCCTCGGGCGGGTCGGGGGAAAGAATAGCCTGCGGCGTGATTCGGTGATACACTATAAAAAAGCGTAAGGCACTTTCCCGCGCCTTACGTCTTTAATCACGAATGTAAGCGCGTCATGTGCATACGGATATTGTGTTGCTCTTTTCCGTTGTTTCGTCCAAAACAATCGACCTCATGAATGTGTTACTGTATGAGTATAATAACATATTTTTATCGCGGATTCAATATTCGGATAAATTTTGACCCGTCGGCGTTACTATCGCCTTCTTAAAAGCTATATGGGAAAATAAACTAAAATATGTATATAAATGCTTTACAATTCAGGTGTATACTGATACAATAAAGAGCATAATCGGTTGCGATAATTGAAAGGAGAGTTCAAGATGAAGGCTTACGAGTTTAAGGTTACTCTGAAGGGCTCCCGAAAACCTCCGATTTGGAGGACATTTATTATTCCGTCGAATGTCACATTTTCGCAGATGCATAACACGATTCAGATTGTCATGGGGTGGCATGACTGCCATCTGCACGAGTTTCAGTTTCCGGACGCGCTTATTACTAATAACGAGGAAGCGTGTGACGAGTATAAATACTTCAACTCAAAAGAGGGTAAGAAACGTCTTAAGGAGCTGGGCCTCAGTTTTGACGCCGTTTGTCCGAATGACAACATGCCCGTTTTGAATTCGGTTGATGTTAAGATTGGCAAGTATGTTGAGAATTCACCGGCTTTCAAATACATCTACGACTTCGGTGACTGGTGGGAGCATAAGGTTGAGTTTAAGCAGATAATCAAGGATTATGACAAGGACTATCCCATGGTCCTCAAATGGAAGGGCTACTGCCCGCCGGAGGATTGCGGGGGCATCGAGGGGTATTATGAGTTGCTGAACGTCTTAAACGACCCGGAAAACGAGAACCATGCCGAAATGCTCGAATGGAGCCGGATGCAGATGTACAGCGAGGAATATGATGTGGATTATGTAAACGAGCTGCTTGAAACCGCGCTTGACTATGAGCCCATCGCCTGGGAGTAATCCCCGCGGCAATTCATCTTGATTCATATAAATATAAGAGTTCCCGCTAAATATAAGAGTTCCCGCGCATCAATGTGCGGGAACTCTTTCCTTAATATACTAAGCATATTTCATTCGTTCCGTAGGAGCGAATTTCATTGGGGCTGCCGTTTAAGGCAGCTCTATACGTTCTCCCCATGGGGGATGAGTAGAATCTTAATAAATGTTAACCCACTTGCGGTTGGCCGACGATTCATAAATCGCGAGAATCAGATCAACGCTTTGCCGCGCCGACTCCGCGGGGACCAGAACCGGAGCATTATCCAAAACCGCGGCGACCATATTGGAAACAATCTCGGAATGCGCTTTCATATCAATGTTCTCGGGACGCGCGCCCGAGGATTCGGATTCACATATATCCTCATCGAGCGAAACCCTTGCAACGTCGAAATCTTCGGGGTTGTTGCTTTTGAACAGGGTCGTCCTGCCGTTGGCGTACAGGATACTGCCGTTTTCGCATTCAATTCGTATGCGGTCGCCCTCCGGCGCATCCTCGGGCATATATGACAGCGTCGTCCCCATTAAGACGCCCTGCGCGTTATCCTCAAATTCCAGCAGCGCCGCGGCGGTATCCTCGACTTCTATATCCCGGCCGAGGGCCCCGACCTGCGCGCATACGGATTTCACCTTGCCGGCGAGCCAGAGCATTGTGTCGATTGCGTGAATGCCCTGGTTCATAAGACAGCCACCGCCGTCGAGCGCGCGCGTGCCCTTCCATTTGGACGAATTAAAATAAGCATGACTGCGGTAGCCGCGGTATTGGCATTCCACAATCCTGATTTTGCCGAGCTCACCGCCGTCAAGTATCTGTTTTGCTTTTTTCAGCCCGATTCGCGTCCGGTTCGGGAACACGCAGCCGAGCCTGACATTGTTGTCTTTCGCGGCGTTTATCATATCATCGACGGCCTTTCGGCTGATATCGAGCGGCTTTTCGCAGAGTATCGAAACACCCTTGTTCGCGAAAGCGACCGCGGCTTCGGCGTGCAAGCCGCTCGGGGTGCAGATACATACTATATCGATATCGTTCCGGCTTAGAAGCTCGCGGTAATCACCGACCAGCACAGGTACGGAAAACCTCTCCTTAAACTTTTCGCCGCGCTCTATGTTGGTGCCGTACGCCGCGGCGCGAAGTTCCGCGCGCGGGTCCGCGGCTATGGCGAGCGCGTGGTTTTCGGCTATCATGCCGCAGCCGATTATCGCGAAACGAATAGCAGACATAATATCCTTCTCCTTTTTCCAAAATTATAGGGCTGACGATAAATCAGCCCTTTTTTATTCGCGTTAAGCTATGATGTTAAGAGAACATCTGGCGCCTGCGCGACAGGTTTATCGTCCCGTCCTGCATAGAGCCCACGTTTTCGAGCGCTTTGCCCGTACCGTAGGCAACGCATGAAACCGCGTCGTCCGCGATGCGCGTTTCAATGCCGGTCTTCGACTGGATAAGGCTGTCAAAGCCCCAGACTAAAGAGCCGCCGCCGGTAAGAACTATCCCGTTCGTGGATATGTCGCCCACAAGCTCCGGCGGAGTGCGCTCCAGAACGCCGTGAATGGCTTCGACGATACGCGTGGCGGGCTCGTCGAGCGCCTCTAAGATTTCGTTTGACGTAACGGTGAAAATCCTCGGCAGCCCCGTCATCAGGCATCTGCCTTTGATTTCCATAGAGATTTCCTCGGGACGCGGGTATACACAGCCGATGTTTATCTTAAGCTCCTCGGCGGTGCGCTCGCCTATGAGCACATTATGCTTCCGGCGTATGTATTTGACAATGTACTCGTCAAACTGGTCGCCCGCAATCTTAATGGAAGTGGATTCGACGATATTCGATAGCGATATGACCGCTATATCCGAGGTCCCGCCGCCGATGTCGATTATCATATTGCCTTCGGGCTTTGCTATGTCTATACCGGCGCCTATAGCGGCGGCGATGGGTTCTTCAATCAGATAAACGCTGCGCGCGCCGGCCTGCCTGCCCGCGTCGATAACCGCGCGCTCCTCGACTTCGGTAATGCCGCTGGGTACGCATATTACGACACGCGGCTTGACAAGGCTGAAACCGCCCATAACCCTTTTTATAAAGCTCTTAATCATGCGCTCCGTCATTTCATAATCGGAGATAACGCCCCCGCGAAGCGGGCGGATTGCTATGATGTTGCCCGGCGTACGCCCGAGCATTTTCTGTGCCTCAAGACCAACCTTCAAAACCTTGTCCGTTGCCTTGTCCACGGCCACCACGGAGGGCTCGCGCAGGACTATGCCTTTACCTTTGACAAAAACCAGAATGGACGCGGTTCCCAAGTCGATTCCTATATCCCTGCTGAACATTGTTTCACCTCGGATTATATTATTAAAATTCCTTAAGTTACCTATAGACTTAAACAGATATTACTATTATAACCTATTTTAACTGTTTTTCAATTCTTTTTTTGAAATTAGTTCCTGTTTTTCCGGTTTTCGCGGATTGCTGCTTTGCTTTTTCTTCTCTCCCGGAGGGGGAGGAGAAAAAGCGATTATTTTTTCAACTTGCCGGACAGCTGAGTTTTCGCCAGTATAACGGCATATACCTTGTCCGCGCCCGCGGTCTTAAGCACCCGCGCGCATTCGGACAGCGTGGAGCCCGTTGTCGCGATATCGTCAACGATTAAAACGGATTTTCCGGACAAATCCGCGTCAACCGGCTTGAACGCGCCGAAAATATTGGTTATTCGCTTCTGCTGCGTCGGCTGCTTCGACTGCGGGGGAACGTCCCTGGCTTTAACCAGCAGCTTTTGCGGAGTCATGTCAAGGAGCCTTCCAAGCTCGTGCGCAATCAGGCCGGACTGGTCGTAACCGCGCTTTTTAAGCCTGCGCTTGCTCACGGGCACCCATGTAACGATATCGAATTTGCCCGAAAGGTGCGTATTGACGCAGGAATGCAGAATTTTTGCAAACTCCCTGGAATATCCGGCAAGCCCCGCAAATTTATAGCGCAGTATCGCGCGTCTGACATTGCCCTCATAATACAGCGGCGAATAGCACTCGTCGACAAATGATATCTTATCCTTTATAAGCGGGGACTGTCTGTACGGAAGCTTCCCGGCGCAATCATCGCATACGCCCTCGTCGGGAAGTCTCTTCCTGCAAAACACGCATTTCGGAGGAAACAGAATATTCAGTATTTTATTAAACAGGTTCATTTAATCTCACCTTCTATACAAAGCTGTTCCCGGAATCTTGACGCTATACGCGCCCTGAGCGCGCTGTAGCGGCTGCGCTCCTTACTGTTGTCAATCATTGTCTTAACCGTGTCGGGGCTTCCGACAATGATTAGAAGCTCGCGGGCGCGGGTAATCGCGGTGTACAAAACGCTTCTGTGCAGCAGGTAGCGCGAGCCGCCGAGCGCCGTGAAAACAACGGCTTTAAACTCGCTCCCCTGCGCCTTGTGAACAGTCATCGCATACGCGAGCTCAAGCTCGCCTAAAAGCTCAAACGGGTAATGGACGAGCTTGTCGTCAAAACAGACCGTGACGATTTCGCTTCTAAAGTCGATACCCGTAATTTCGCCGATATCCCCGTTAAAAACGCCCGTACCGCTCTCGCCGCCGAATACCGAGTACCATTCAATATCGTAATTGTTCCTGATCTGCATCACGCGGTCGCCCACGCG
>JAAYXM010000068.1 GCA_012515925.1 Clostridiales bacterium | reverse complement strand
TAAAAGCTATAATAAATAGCGCGTCTGGGGGTATAGCTCAGCTGGGAGAGCGCTTGAATGGCATTCAAGAGGTCAGCGGTTCGATCCCGCTTATCTCCACCACAATAAAAAGTCCGGCAAACCTAATGGTTTACCGGGCTTTTTTCATTAACCCGTTATTTCAATCCGAAAAATTATTTTTAAAATCCTTGACGAAGTACCTTTTACCCTTTTGAATGACCGTGTGCCCTTCCATTTCGAGGCGAAACTTCTGCCCGTCGATTCCCTCCGGATACTTTTCGTTCAATTCTCCGTCTTTTTTAAGCGTCCTCCAGTAAGGCGTATCGTCTGCGCCGCGTTCCACCGAAGCATGCGCACGATATTTATAAACATTCCCGCGGTTAAAGGACAGGTGTTGTCTGCGATGTCACGATGCCCGCGCTTGTTTTTTATAATTCATATACGCGAGGGTCCCGATAATTAAAATAATACTTATAATCTGCGAGGTTGACAGGTTGAAGAGAAACCCTCTTTCGCTTGCGTCTCCCCGGAAAAATTCCAGTATAAATCTTGCGGCCGAATAGCTTAAAACATAAATATATATTGTATTTATAACAGGCCCTTTTTTAAGTAAATATATAAGCAATACGGCCGCCAATATAAGGTTGAAGCCCGCCTCGGCCAGTTGAACCGGAAACAGCGCCGTGTCATTGGGCGCGAAAAGATTATTATGGTATACTATATGGAATATTCCGTCATATCCGGCGCCGTAACAGCAGCCTGTCAGGTGACACCCGATACGTCCCAAAGCATGTGCCAGCGGGATACACGGCACCACGGCTTTAATAATGCCGTACGCGTCAATTTTGTGTGCCTTTCTGACTACGGGTAAAGCTATTATGCCGCCTATTAAGCCGCCGAAAAACACAAATCCGCCTGACATATAAATATTGAAATAGACGGGCTCGAAAAACCTTGACCAGTCAATCTCGCCGGCTGAAACAATCAGGTATAAAGCTTTTGCCCCGAGCAGGGCAAAGCCACCTGTATAGGCATAAAGGATTATGAAGTCCTCAAAAAGTATTCCGAATCTTTTTGTTAATATAAAACCGAGGGCGCCTGCCGATAATATCGCCAGGACCATCATGAATCCGTAATAAGGTATGAATATATTGCCTATATTAAAACCGTTTAACATTAAATAATCACTTCATTCTTTCTTTTGTTGCGAAAAGAAACATTACGGTACAGTATTATCCAAAGAGTTTTGAATTATAAAAAAGGAAGTACATAAAATACTCCCTTTTGTGATACTGTGACAATTAATAAAACAGGATTCGGATTTAAAATAAAGCGACGGAAAGCAAACTGGAAAGCTCGTTAGCGGAACCCGCAATTCCCGCGACACATGCGGCACAAGCAATATATAAAATGATACTAAGTACAAAGCCTACAATTGAAAGTACCAGACCCGCTGTCGCGATTCCCTGATTTCCGGCGTCCTTTTTGCCCAAAGCGCCGAGAACTATACCGATGATCCCCATGATAGCTCCAAGCCAACCTAATGCCCCTGCGCTAAATAGGCCTATTAATGTTGCAAGAATACCCAATACTAATGACGCTACACCCATTACCAAGTTACCTCCCAAAATTTTTATGCCCTAATATTACTATATTGTTAACAATTTGTCAACAAATTTCATTATAATAAAACGGCATTCGCCGTTTATCGCGCAATAAACGACAATAATCGGCGCTTAAAAACCCGCGCCTCTTCCCGTGCCGTGTAGCGTGCGTTGATTTTTACCTGCGGTCATCTTAACATTTCCAATGATTTGTGATATACTATCACCAAATAATAACAGATTCCGACAGCGGGCAGGTTTTTGCCCGGCGGGTAAACCATCATTTCTTTTGGAGGATTGTGAGAATGAGCATTTTTCAGAAATGCGCGAGTTTTACAATAGTTAATGAAGTAAAAGAAAAAGGTATCTACCCTTACTTCCACATGCTGGAATCCCGGCCGGATGTGGAGGTCATAATGGAGGGTAAGCGCAGGATAATGCTTGGGTCCAATAATTATCTCGGGCTTACCGCCCATCCGGAGGTTATGGAGGCGGCTGTAAAGGCCATAGAAAAATACGGAACGGGCTGCTCCGGTTCCCGTTTTTTAAACGGCACCCTTGACATGCACATACAGCTTGAAGAAGAGCTGGCGGAATTTGTCGGCAAGGAAGCTGCATGCACGTTTCCGTCGGGCTTCCAGACAAACCTCGGCATTATCAGCTCCGTTGTCGGACGGCACGATTACATTATAAGCGACAGGGAAAACCACGCGAGTATTTATGACGGATGCAGGCTAAGCTTCGGCAAAACAATCCGGTTTAAGCACAACGATATGGAGGATTTGGAGCACTGCCTCGCGGACCTTCCGCAGGACGCCGGCAAGATTATTATAACCGACGGCGTATTCAGCATGAGCGGAGATATCTGCAGCCTGCCGAAAATTGTCGAGTTGGCGAATAAATATAACGCCGCCGTAATGGTGGACGACGCCCATGGCTTCGGTGTTCTCGGAAACGGCGGACGGGGTACGGCAGACCACTTCGGCCTGACGGCGGACACCGACATAATAATGAGCACTTTCAGCAAGTCCCTGGCAAGTCTCGGCGGCTTTATGGCGGCGGATAAATATATTATCGAATATGTGAAGCACAATTCAAGGCCGTTCATGTTCGCGGCCTCAGTCCCGCCCTCGTCATGCGCGGCAGCCCTCGCGGCGCTGCGGGTTATCAAAAAGAATCCCAAAATCGTCACCCGGCTCGCGGATTTGGCCCTCTATATGAGAAACGGGCTTAAGGAACGGGGAATTCCCGTTATAGAATCCGAATCCACAACTCCTATTATCCCGTTTTATACATACGATTTTGAGACTACGCTCATTAAAGCCAAAGAGATTTACGACGCGGGCGTCTACCTCAATCCGGTTCTCCCGCCCGCGGCTCCCGAGGGCAATTGTCTGCTCAGAATCAGCCTTATGGCCACGCATACGTATGAACTGCTGGACGAGGCGATGGATATCATCCATTCGGTGATAAGCAAAAAATGAAAAAGACGGTTGTAATAACAGGCGCCTCCCGCGGCATCGGATATTGTGCGGCGAAGTGCTTCCTTGACAGCGGCTATACGGTTTACGGGCTCAGCCGGAGGGCCGGGGACTTAGACGGCGTAAAGTTTATCCGCGCCGACCTGACGGATGAAGAATCCGTTATTTCCGCGTTTGATAAAATCATCTCCGAAGCCGGCGCGATAGATATTCTGATTAATAATGCCGGCTCCGGCATATCCGGCGCCGTTGAGTTTACCGAACTTACGGACGCCCGATATCAGATGGATGTTAACTTTTTCGGCATGGTGCGATGCATAAAATGCGCGCTGGGCATAATGCGCCGAAACGGCGGCAGAATCATAAATGTCAGCTCGGTGGCCGCGGTTTTCCCTCTCCCCTTCCAAGCCTTTTATTCGGCTTCGAAATCGGCTGTAAACGCCCTTACCATGGCTCTTAGAAACGAGGTCAGGAGATTCGGTAATATCCAGGTTTGCGCGATTATGCCCGGCGATGTGAAAACCGGCTTTACCGCGTTCAGAAGAAAAAACGAAGCGGGCGACGAGGTTTACGGCGGGACAATATCCGGTACGATTGCAGGCATGGAGCGCGACGAGGAAAACGGATTGGCTCCCGAATACCTTGGTCGGCTGATATTTAAAATCGCCGGAAAGCGGAGACTCAGGCCCTTTTATACCGGCGGCTTCGTATATAAGCTGTTCGTCTTTTTTGAGAGGCTCCTGCCCAAGAGCTTTGTATCCTATATACTTGCGAAAATGTATATTAAGCAATAGAAGCGCCGATGCTCATAAAACTGCCCGCAAGGAAGGCTTTCGCCGACCCTGCGGGCTTTTGTTATTCATATACGATACATTACATATAAATTAAAGCGTTGTTCTTTTGTTGATGTTGATATTTGCTTTGCGCGCCTGTGAATGCTGGTACCGGCGCTTTATAACGTAAACCCTGCCGTCTTTTTTGAACCTCGCGCCCGTTTGCTTAAACCAGAAACCAACGCCGGCCTTAACGCACTGCTCGCGCAGGTGAAGAATCCACTCAAAATCGCAAATCCTTGCGTTATACCCGCTTTCGCCGCCCGCGGTAACGCTTATTATCTCATCCGTCAGATACGCGCTCATGTCAATATCGGACAGCAGGGGCTCGCAGATAGCGAATTTTTTCTTTATGGGCAGCTCCAGAAAAACCGGGAACCTTTCATCGCACCGCTTCTGGTTCTCCATCGTGCAGCAAACTGCGACATTTGGATAGCCTTCGCCCCAGTCGGCGGGCTTACACTCGTTAAACCTTGAAATCCGTTTGGTAATGATAAAAAAGGACAAATCCTGCCTTTCTTTTATCATCTCCCAGCACTCGCCTCGCCACTCGTCGGCCTCGGGCAGGAAAAAGTCGGACGTCATGCACGCGAAAACCTCACTGCCCGGCGGTATTTTATAATCGCCGCGCCTGTCTCTTTTCCGCGGAAGATAAAAATATGAGGTTTTCCTGATTTCCGACGCGTCGCGCCCGACGGAACCGTCACGTCTGTAAACGTAGCAGTTTTTGCAGCCCTCGGAAAACTTTCGGCATCCGTGCCACGGGTTCCAGATTTCCGACTTCATATAAACCTCTCTATAAATCTTATTTTTCAGCATAATAATAACAATATTAATGCAAATAAGTCAAGCTCCGGTACGCTTTATATTACTATATTCTACAAAAATCCGTTTGCATTCAAAAATGTATCGCATACACGTTTGATAAAACATATTTACCAATATCACTGGGTACAAAGCTTACGTCCGAAGCCGTCGCATAGTTTTTTGCCACTACGGAGTTGATTGCATGGAGCGTTCCTTGATTGTATCCAATGCCGCCGCCATAATGTGCTTTTTTATCCGGGTTGTCGGTGACGTTCCCGGTGACGGTGGAGTTTATTAAATAGGTGTAAGCATTATAGCTAATGAACATATTAATAGTTTGCTTATTCATAAAATCCCCTGTCATTCTTTCTCTTTCTCTTTATCTCTATATAATTTATATTATCGCGAACCGCCGCCCGCGCCGCCGCCGGAAAAGCCACCTCCGCCGCCGATGGAGCTGGCGCCGCCAAAACCGGAGGCGCGCGCCGCTTGCTCGGCTTTTTCTGTTGAGCGTAGCATGGTGCGATAATATGAATATGAGATCAGCACATTTCGATTATAGCTTTCAAACTCGGTTATCCTTTCGGGATACACCTTTTTAAACTGCGCGAGCACCTTGTCGGCGATTCCGAAAAGAGCGGCATACACCATATAATCCTGCCAGATGTCTATCTCGTTAATTGTCCTCTCCGCAATCAGGGAGAAGTCGAGCAGATACTTTTTAAGGCCGATTGCCTCGGCGAGCTGCGCTTTCCCCGCGTCGCTTAAATCCTTAAGTCGTTTTCCGCCGCTTTTCACAAACCCGCCTGAAGCGCCAAAGGTACTTGCGCCTTTTAATTGCGCGGCGGCAATAAACTGACGGAGCAGCTTCGGGTTATCCTCGGCATAGGCGGCGAGCTCCTTTTCCTGCAGTATACCGTCCTCCCTCGCCGCGCCGATCAGGATATGGTACAGCTGCCTGTCCGGCTCAATGTCCGGCTCTTTGCGCAGCACGAGTGAAAACTCTGTCTTGACTTTGCCAAAAAACCCGACCCGTTCCTCCGATACCGGCTCGATTTCGCGGCGGTTCATCATGGAGAGAAGCGTTGCCCCGATAATAAGGCTTTCATCGCTGGCCACATGGAAGCGTTTGGACAAAAAATACGTAACCGCCATGTCCCCGTTATTCGGTATGCCTCTGAAGTACTCCGCCTCGTTGTAAAACTTTCCGAGCTTAACCATATTGATGATTTTATTAATCAGGAGAACCAACGCCAGAACAATCGCGGCGAATATCGCCAATATAAACCCAACGCCGATGAGCCTTGCGAGCCAATCAGGTATTTCGTCGGTGTCGTAGTCGCTGCCCTTCATTGCCCGCTCCTTAATCTCGTCAAAGGATCGGCTGTCTGATTTCCGCGGGTGTACCAGTCCTTTATTGAGTTGGAGCATCACAATCATGGAGCGCGACCCATCCAGAGGGGTCTCCGTATACGCGACAACCTTCCCGTTTTGAAACTCGATTTGACCTTTGTAGCCAAATCCCCATATCCGTGCGTTGGATTTGTCCAGTGCCTCTCCGCTCTGAAGAAGTATGCTGACTTTTCCGTCCGTGGGAAATGTGTTCATATCGGGGTTGATGAACATGAAGTTCGTGCCGTCATAGTCGGAGTATGATTTGATAAAGCCGTGCACCACATATTCGATGGCATATCGGTTTGTATCGTATTTAGATATGCCGAAGCATAGCTCAACTCCGTCCTTCGTCTCGTTGATGCCGCACTTTCGGCTCTTCTCCTCAAATGTCGCGTCTATGTCCCATTTGGGCATCAACCGGTATTCGCCGTTTTCGTCGGAAACCCGAAAGTCGCTGATTTCAATGCCGTCGGTTCTTATGGGAATATAGTTTTCCGTACCCTCTGAAAACGTTCCGTTCCAGACCTGGGTGATGTATGCGCTGCCGTCCTCCCGGATTACTACGTCAATATCGATTTCCGTGACATGGTTTTTCGCCGCCGCCTGTACGGGAACAAGCAGCAGCAAAAACAGAAGGACGAAAATACCTTTTCGTTTCAAGACGCTCCCCCTCTTTCTGTTCAAAACATCCTTCGAAGAAATAGTAACTATATAGCTCCCGTCATTGTTTCAAACGCTATTTCATGCTCGGCATATCGGCTTTCCCGTCGTTCGCCTCTAAGTAGTCACGGCTTTTAAACCCCATAACCGCCGCCGCGACAGAAGTGGGGAACATGCGCACCGCGCGGTTTAGTTTTGTCACGCTGTCGTTGTAGATTAAACGCGTTTTTCGAACAACATTCTCGTATTCGTTTACGCCGTCCATCGTCTTGATGTAGTTCTCGTTGGCCTTCAGCTCCGGATAGCTCTCCGCCACCGCCAGCAGTCTGCCCATGGTCTGATTTATGATGTTCTCCTGCTGCGCCGCCTCCGCCACCGTGCTTTTGCCCGTGATACTTGTGCGCATTTTGATTGTGTCGGAAATGGTCTTGTACTCGTGCTCCGCGTAGCCTTTTGTAAGGTCCAGTAGCGCGCCTAAGGCATCCCAACGGGATGACAGCGCAACACCGATTTGACTCATTGCGTTATTGACGTTTTCATCCAGCACCGTGAGCTTCCTCTGTGCGGAGATGAGCCAGATCACAATAACCGCGACCGCCGCGATAGCAATAATGATTCCCATATTATCTATCTCCTTTTTATAT
>JAAYXM010000067.1 GCA_012515925.1 Clostridiales bacterium | reverse complement strand
TCCGCGCCCGTGCCCTCGCGTGCGTATTGCCATACTTTCCAGTCCTTGTCAAACGGCCAGCTTGAATGGCTTGGAACAATCATTGTTATTGTTGTGTTTGCGTCAAAAAGCGCGCCGTCAGTTCCGGGAACCTTGTCATTGCCGTTGTCGCCCGGACGGTTGCATGCCGCAAGGGAAAGCATAAGGACAGCGGCAAGCAGAATTAAAGTAATCCTTGATATTTTTTTCATTTTCTTCTCCTTTTCCACTATAATTTCTTATAATAAACCACATTTAAAAGCCTTTTATCAAAACCCGCTTTCTCATAAGCGCGGCGAGCCGGCTTATGCCCGTCGTCTCCGCCGGTATGTACCTTTACATACTCGACTCCTTCGTTACGCATGCGGTCAAACACGTGGTTGTATAGCATGCCTCCGATTCCGTGCCCCCTGTACTCGCTGTCAACACCGTTTGTAAGAATAACACCGGTGTTGCCGTTTGTACCGTAGCTTATAAACCCCACAATCCTGCTTGCGTGTTTTGCCACATAGCCCTTGCCGGAGGACAGCTCCTCCGTTACCGCTTTTTTCTTTTCATCCCTCCAGTCTTTAAAAAACGCCTGATAGATTTCCTCGCCCAGCTCGGCTTTAAACACCTCCCGCATCGGCTCCCATATTTTCAGCGCAAGCTCCGCCGCGGCTTGTATATCCCTTCCTTTTGCCTCGATGATTTCAATATCCAAGAACGTCCCTCCCGTCATGTTATTGTTTCGCTCGCCGCGACGCGATTTAAGCGCGACACGGCAAGGGCTGTTTCTTCGGGGCATTCGGGCTCTTTCATGCCGAATTGCCTGATTAAATTACATGCCATAAGAAAGTTGCCTGTATGATTTAAATGAATCCAGTCGTTAAACAGCCTGCGATAACCTTCACGGTCATTCTTATGATATAGGTCGAATTGCTTATACTGGTCAATCAGCGGAACTTCGAACATCTTCGCGAGCTTGACCTTTATCCGCATAAAATCTTCAAAGGCGGTTTCAAAACCTTGTATGCCCTGTTCGTAAACAGGGCGGTAATACGTCTGCAGGACGGGCAGCGCGTTGTGCTCCTGTATAATGGATATGATTTTAATAAGGTTCTGCCTGTATTGTTTCTCGGAAACCCCCCGGGCCACGTCGTTTGCGCCGACTGTAATAATTACGGCATCCGGATTAAACGAGAGCACGTCGCGATAAATTCTTTGCAGCAAATCCTGTGAAGTATTTCCGCCGCGCCCCGCGTTTATCACGTTAATATGGGGGCCAAGCTCGGTTCTGAGGCTTAAGAATAACCAATCAACCCAATTGTACCGGCCGGCGTTTTCGGGCCTCAACGCGGTTGAGCTCGCTCCGAAAGCCGCGACCCGTATAGACTTGTCGACGGCACTTCTCCACTTATCCAATTGATTATTCAATATTTCATGCATCTTTATTATTCCCTTGCTTAAACCTATTATTACCGCGCGGATAAAACCCTTTCGAGCAGTACGGCAATCTCTGCCCGGGTTGTGTTGCTTTTCGGGTTGATTAAGCCGCCGCTGCCCTTTACCAAACCGTTATTGACCAGCGTCGCGACCGCGGTTTTCGCATAGTCGGACACATCGTTAAAGTCCGGGTAATCGCAAACATCCGTTTCCTCAAGGTCATAGTCCGCGTTCTTAAGGGCGTTATAGAGAATAACCATCATATCCTGACGGCTTATCGGACGATTCGGCGCAAACTCGTTGTTGCCCGTTCCCGAAATAATCCCCGCGTCACGCGCACGCTTAAGCTCCTGCGCATAATACGCGTCCGGGTTAACGTCCGAAAACTGTCCGGCATCCGAAATTTCCTTTAAATCCAGCGCGCGAACAAGCAGTATTACAAAATCCGCACGTATTATATTCGCGCCCGGAGAGAAGACGTTTGCGCCCGTTCCATGTATTATCCCGGCCTTTGCCAGCTTTTCAACAGCCGGGCTTGCCCATTCATATCCCGTTAAATCCTTAAACCTCGTTAAATCGCCCGAACCGGGCATGTTCTCCGCACCGGTATCATCAGGCTCACCGTCCGGTATCTGCGGTGTCGGAGTCGTGCCGCCCCCGCCGCCATTGCCCGGGCCTTCGCTTCCCGCGTCGGGCTTCGGCTTTTTCGTTTGCGTCGAGCCCGCGACCGTAACAATGAAGTTCAGCACGGCTTCGCGCCCTTCGCTGTCAACCGCCTTTATGGATACCAGGTTTTCACCCAACTGGTTTTGCTCGGGGATCCAGATAAACGAACGGCTCTCCGGGTCAAAGGACGCGCCTCGCGGCAGTATGGCGGGTTTATAGATGACGGGTAACCCCAGCGGGCTTGACGCCGATACGCTTACGCTGATCCTCGAACCCGCGTCAACGTTTTTTTCAGGTACTCCGATAAACACCGGCGATGAATCGAATTCCATCGACAGCGGAATTCTGAACCTCTGGCCGTTTGCGATATTGTATACATATCCGAGGTCCGGTTTCTGCGAGTTCACATAGCTGTTGATAAGCGTAACGTCGCCTATATCTATTCTGTATTTGCCGCCGCCGAGGCTGCTAACCCCCTTTATCTGATAAACGGCATTCATGTCCTTGCCGTTCTCCACATGGATAAACCTGCCGGTTATATCCCCGGTGTCCGCGGCCGTGTCCATTGCCACGTCAATATGGTTTGATTTTGTCATGCCGTATGAAAAGCCCTCGACAACGCCCGTATACGCCGGCTTTATACCGGAGTTTCCGCCTATTGTTTCTCCGTCGCATATATAGCTGTATGTATTGATTCCGTCAATCAGCGTATATACGCCGACAAATCCTCTGAATTCGAATTTCCCGTCAATATCAACGGTTATGTTGTTGTTTGTCGAATACACGATATAGTCGGTTCTGCCGTTCTTATGGGTTATTTTTACCGCCTTGACGGAGTCGTCGGGTCCAAGCTCGCCCTGTGTCAGCGTACATTCGGCGTTCCCGATGCTTTCGATGTAACGCGAGTTTTTATTATACGGCTCGTATACCGTCGTAAACAGGCTGTCTAAATCCTCGCCCCTTCTGCGCACCAGCATCTGCTTCAGCGGTCTCGGGTTGCCCGACCTGTTGGGCGGATAGCTGTCGGCTATCGCCACATCAACGCCGGAAAAATCGTTTACCATGGTCAGCCTTAAATTCAACGCGAACGGCTCATACAGCACATAGTTGAAATCCCGTATCTTAAAGTCGACCGCGAAATTATTGCCGGCGTTTGCGTCGCGGTCTATGTTGTTAAGCCATGTGGCGCCGCGCAGGTATTGCGTTTTATAAACGCTTACGTTCGGGCTGTTCGGGTCTTCGCCCCATTGCGCGTCGGGTCCGGCATAAGAGCCGACGTAATTGCCGTTTTCGTCAACCTGTCCGGTCAGATTCAGGTTTTCGGTATCCGCTATTTCCTGTGACAGGGCGTGGAAAGTATACAGGTGGTCCTTGCCGCCCTTTACCTTGAAGAAATCCACTCCGTAGCTTATTTCATCGTTAACGTCGACCATGACCATCGTGCGCCTGTATATATCCGCGGTATCGTATACCTTGTCGCATTCCAGATCAATCAGCTGAACCTTACCGTCGCCGTCGTAATGAATCGGTGTCGCCGGGAAATCTATAGGCTCCTCCGGATAGCCTGTTTCATCGTCGGGCTCCTCCCCGTCGACTATCAGCGTGTTATGACTCAGAGACGCCGCGACCCACTGCTTTCTGTGCGGCTGGTGTCCGGTCTGCTCGGGATAGCCTAAATCCGGCGCGATATTTAAACCGTACGCATGAATCCCGAGGTTGAACATATCCTTATGTCCGTGCCCGTAGTTGGTGGGGCCGAAATCCATATAGAAACCCCGATGGGTGTTTCTCGCGTTTCCGACACCGACGGTATCGAATTTCTCGCCCGTCTGTATGGACGCGAAGCCATAGCCCGGCAGCATATTGCTTTTTACGTCAAACTCGCCTTGCTCGTCGATGATAGCCTGGATTTCGCGCTGTATGCTTGTGGGGTCGCTGTCCCAATCGTTGCTGTACAGCCCGTCCGTCTTATCGCCGTTAAGCTTATAAAGGAGCTTGGCGATTTCGGTATCGCGGGTACGCATAAACGCGCGCTTAAGCTCGCTTATATCCGGTGTTATTATGCTTGAGAACAGCAAGTGCCCGGTATCGCCGGTATTGGGCGTATAGGAATTGGCTATGGTTAACGGAATCTGGGCTGTAAACATTTTCTGAAACTTGGGAATGTTATACATATTAAATTCCGAATCCGGCGCGTAGTCCGCGATGGTTTCGGCGAGCTCTATAAGGTTAGATACCCAGCCGCGGTTATAGCTCACCGCGCCTTCGTTGCCGTTGCCGTCACGGTCGACTACATCTATGATTTGCGTCAATATGTTGCCGCCCGTATTGTTTTTCGTTCCGGTTGTCGCGTCCGGCAGCTCGGGCGCCATATTCCAGGCAAGCCAATAATCCGTCTCGGGCTGGGTGTCAAGCACCACCGCCGAAAGCCCGACCGCGGTCACAACCATGCCGAAGTTGCCGCGCAATATGGAATCACGGGCGTCCTCGAAGGTTGCCCTCAGTATATTGTCCTCGATGTTCTTGCGAATCAGACCGGCGGAGGATTTCGGGTTGTCGAGCTTGAACCCCTCCGCTTTTTCAGAAAGGAACCTGATAACGTACGGGTCGTCAAACGCCGGATAGAACGCGTCATATGCCTTTGCGTAAAGCTGCGCGTTAGCTATTGACCAGATATTGTCGCTTACGGTGCCGTATTCCCCGCCGCCGCCTCTCCAGCTGTTCCACATGTTAAAGTGAAAATCGGGGTACAAATCCGCTATCCTGTCGAGCATAATCGCGCCGACTCTGCCGTACTTGATTTCGCCCGTATACAAATAGGCGTTCATAAGGTTTTCCATTCCGGTATATAAAACGCTCTCGCTCGCCGAGCTTTGATACGACCATAATCCGAAATGCAGGTAATACGCTATGTAATTATGACTTTCGGCGGTGCCGTTCGGATATACGTAGCCCGTCACGTACCCGAATCCGTCGTCCACGCCCCAACCCTCGCCCTTTTCGGGGTAGAGGTTATTATAGAGGTAGCCGTTATGTCCGGTTTCCTTTAGCTCCTCGTTTCTTGCGGCAGCAAGGTCTTTGTCAAAAACTCCGTGCTCGTTTAACCCCAGCTTGTAGTATTTTTCGAAATCGTTTGACGGAAATACGCGCCTGCAGTCAGGGCACTGGACTTTCCATGGGCGGCTTAACACACTGATTCTCCACGGGTACAGGCTGTATTTCTCCCGCAGGTCCACCCCGCAGTATCTGCATCTTACATTGTCCGGGTCGTTTCTCTTGCTCGCGTATTTATATCGGGGCAAGCCTTCCGCTACCACAAGGTTCCAGATAGTGTTATCTATATTTAAATACTTCTGACTGGCATTAATCGCGTTGTTCGCGGTTTTCTGAATCCATGAGTATTTTTTAGCGTTTGCGGCAAGCGCGGCGCGGCGCTCGTCGGTATAAATTACGGACGATGTTTTGCCGCTAAGCGCGGTTTCGTCATATACAACTACCTTAACGGGCTCGCTTGTGTATTCGATGCCCTCGAACACGGTTTTACCCGTGATGTATACCTTGCCCGGCGCAAGGGCGATAAGCGTTGCGCCCTCGATTGCCACAACGTCCTCCGCGGACAGCTCAAACTCTATATCCTCCGCGTCGACTTCGTGGGTCAATGCCCTGCTGTATAGAAGCAAACCCGTGATTTGCGCGCTGTCACCCGGCTTTAATCTGCTTGACGTAAGAATTTTAAATACATCCGGATGCGGCGGCTCGGAAACCGCGATTGTTACAGGTTGGCTTTCGATATATGAAACTCCGTCCAGAGAGATTCTTGCCGAAACCCGGGCCTGCCCGATTTCCTCCGTAATCAGCTTTCCGTCGGAGATTGATACCGCATCGCCGCTTTGCTCTATCATGTACTCAATGTCGGAATCAAGCCAGGTCCCACCGTTAATATCCATTACCTTCGCGGATATATCGGTCTCCATTCCAAGCCATAAATCGGTTTCGCCCACATGCAAATCCACATACTTTTCGTATCCGTTGAGCATCAGGCGTTTCGGATAAATGTAGTGTGTGCCGCTTGTATAGCCCTGGTTTGCCTTTGTTGCCTTTATAATCAGGACATAATCGCCGGCGCTGTCCGCCGAAAAGCTTCTCAGTCTGTCAATTACGTATTGTGAGCCCTCGCCGGCAACCGTTCCCAGACGGCTGCCTTCGTTTAACGAATTAACCGCGCCCTGAATGTCTTCCGTATAGGGAATGATATAGGCGTCGTAAGTACAGGTGGTTGTAGTATTCTTGTAGTTTTCGATTTTTACGTCATAAATACCCTTTTCCGGCACCTCGAACATGACGGCAATCCATAAACCGTTGATTGTATCCCGCTGCTGCGCAATCAAGTAGTTCGCCGTGGCATATATGTCAATTGACGTGCCCCTGCCGGCATACGCCCACTTATCCGAAACATTTGTGTTCACCCTGGAGTAATCATTGTAATCCGACAGGTTGCGCAAGGTCGCGCTCTCACTCTGCGCCGTACAGTTTAAGTTTAAATCTATGGTGTGGTTCGAGTAGGAGAGCGGCTCGTATGCTTCGTCGGAAACGGTTATCTGCAAAGAGTCTGTTTTGGAAACGCCGCCGATTGTAACGGACACGCTTATATTTGCCGTACCCGCGCCCGTCGCGGTAATTATACCGTCGGAAACCGCGGCTATGTCTTCGTCGGAGCTTGTGTATCCGATTTCGGCGTCCGCCAAATCAAGCTCCGCGTTCATATCGTTATATGCCCTCAGGGTTATGCCGGCGGTTTCCCCGATTCTGAGTTCGGATTTGCCGGCAAACACCTCGATTCGCTCAAGCTTGTTAGTCGGGACATAGTTTGTAACGCCGTCAAGCTCCAGCGAAATAAGATACATATAGTGAGTGCCCGAAGTGTAGCCGGGGTTTTGCGCGCGTGCCTTGAATACTACTATGTAGTCTCCCGCGCTATCCGCGGTGAACGACCCCACATCGTCGGTAATATCCTCGCCCGTACTGTTTTCACCGTCCACATACCCGATAAGGCTATCCGCGCCGAGGGAATCCACGGCGCCCGTCACATCAGGTGTAAACGGGATAATATATACGTCAAAGCTCACCGTGGATGTATTATTTTGATATGTTTTGAGCCTGACGTCGTAGCTTCCCGCCTTCGGCACCTGTATTTTAAGCGCCGCCCAGTATAACGCCGTTTTTTTGTCCTGGGCGATTGTGTATTTTGTCGTGGCGTTTAGGTCGAATTCCATGTTCGCGCTTCTGCCCGCGTATGCCCAGTTATCGGAGAGAGACGGAACAATATGCGTGTAATCGGTATAACCGTCCGACAGCCCGCGTATAATCTCGCTGCTGCCGAGGGCCGTACTCTTAAACGAATAAAACGCCGTGGCGTTGGAATACTGCAAATAAGACAGGCTGAAGGAGTTTATATACATAAACATCCTGCCGGACGAATACTCGCTTGTGTTTTCGTTTGCCTTCATCTCGTACACAAGCAGATAGTCACCGGGCTCGTCAAAGTAGAGCTTGCCCATATCGTATACCGCGTCTTTTTTCAGACTCGGATTGTATTGGTCAAAGCCGCTTATTATATTGTCAGGAATCATAACGCTTGCCGTATCGGTTGTGAACTTATCCAGATAAACGCTTACATCGCCTGAATACGGGCCCTTGTCACATACCGTATCCGCCTTGTAAGCGCCCGCTCTTGAAATCCTTATCTTAAAGGCTACGTAAAAGCCCTGGGCGTAGTCGCCCTGCAGCATGATCTGACGGTCATACAGGGAACCCTTTGCCGAGCCGTTGTTCGTTACATACTCAAAAAGCTCCCACGGTGAGGATGACGCCGGATCTATCGATTCGTACGTCATATCCGCTTTAACCGCGGCATTAATCGCCACAACCGTACCGTCACCAAGATGCGTGTCGAGAAAATTCCGGTTGAACGCATAATAGCTGAAGCTATATGTGTTCCGCTGGGAGGACTCCCCGGCAAACGAAACAGACGGTGCAAGTCCGATAACCAGCGCCAGTGTTAACAGCAGAGATATAATTCTTTTGGCTTTTTTCATAATAATAACCTCCAAACCCCATACTGGTTATATTATAGCCTGTTTAATTTATGCATTGAATATAATTTTGTGTCATTAATTATACCTAAAATGTCCGCGGAGTTGACAGGATATCTCAAAAGCGCTATAAATGTCTTAACGGAATATATAATATGCGGAGCCGCAATTTGCGCGGCATCGGGGGCTATCGGCATATAGTGTGAAGCCCGTTCGAGGGCGGCTTTCATCCGCGGCATTGACGGGACATTCTAAATAATGTATGCTCAAGAAAACAATTAACCGCGTTAAATAAAAAGTGGGGTGAGTTGGTTGAATAACTTCGGCATAAATGTTCTTGAATGCTACTTTATTACATTCAGCGGCTCGGCCTCCGGCACGGGCAATAATTCGTTTTTTTTAAACAGCAGCGGTCACTCGCACAGCTTTTATCAGTTATCCTATGCGTTGGACGAGGGAGACTCCGAGCTTGAAATCGACCATACGCCTCACCCTGTCAGGAAGAACAGCCTGTATATCATGCGTCCTAATATAATTCATACATTTAATATAAAAGAGGTTTCCAATTTCATAGAGCTTAAGTTTTATTTAAAAAACCCCGAACTGGAAGAAATGCTCGCGATGGTTCCAAGTGTTATTTTTGACGATAAAATGTTTATTTTTAACCTGCTGCACACGATTCACGACGAATTCAAAAAAAGCGCAAACGATTCCCTTATGTTTTTAAAGGTCTACGAGCTGCTGGTGATGCTTAAAAGGCTGTCCTTTAAACACCATGACACCAAGGCAATACCCAATTACTCCGCCTCGACGGAATCGGATAAAAGCAGATTTTCACCGCTTCTCGACTATATTCAGGGGCATTACATGGAAAATATATCCCGGGACAATATGGCAAGGATAATGTGCATGGAGCCCGCATATTTTTCGAAAAAATTCAAACAGGTTTTCGGCATAACGCCTTCAGACTACGTAAACAACGTAAGACTGTCCTATGCCCAGAACATGCTTGAATACACAAGCCTGGCGGCATTCCAGATTTCCGAAAGGCTGGGGTTTAAAAGCCAGAACTCGTTCAGCAGGCTGTTTAAGGCAAAACACGGTATAACCCCGCTCGAATACAGAAAGCGGCTGCAGCAGAGCATAAAGGAAAAATATATTTAAGGAGAGTTGCAATTTGTGTAACATCGCAGGCTACATCGGCACAAGGCGCGCGGCGCCCGTTCTCATCGACATGATGAAACGCGAGGAAGGTTTTGCGGGAGGGTACTATACCGGCATTGCCACAATTCATGACGGAAAAATCCATTACGCAAAGGTAGCAGGCGACACGGACACCCTTTGCGCCATGACCGGGGCGGCGGATTTTCCCGGAAACATAGGATTTATACACACCCGCCCTAACGGAGGCGGGGACACGGACGCCTGGGCGCACCCGTTTATCAGCAACAACGGGCATTTGGCGCTTATAGAAAACGGGACCGAGGGCAAATATCGGGAAAAGTACCCTAAGGAGGGCATGATAAAAACCCTGCTTGATAAGGGCTATAGCTTCACCGCTACCACGAAGGAGCCCGTAAACTACCCGAAAACAGACGATGGCACCCATGTGCATATAACGGACGTGATTTGTCAATACATACAGTATTGCATGGATAACGGGCTTGACCACAGGGGCGCGATGGAAAAGACGCACACGGATATAAAATGCGAAATCGTCGGGCTCTTGCTGGACGACGCGTTTGAAGACAGGATATTTGTTACAAAGGAAAACTACCCGATGACCGCCGGTTTCGCTGAGGGCGAGGTTTTTTTAGCCACTACCCGGCTTGCGTTCCCGGAGGATATAAAATTCTCAAGCATACTGCAGCTTACGCAAAACGCCTATTCCGAGGTTTATACGGACAGAATTGTGACATATCCCTACGCGGAATACAATCTGCCCCACGCGCGCATAACGACGCAGTACTATAAC
>JAAYXM010000066.1 GCA_012515925.1 Clostridiales bacterium | reverse complement strand
GACCGCCGCGGGAGCCCGTTTTGAATATTATGTAGCATATCAGCATGATAAGCATGATATAGAAGGGCATAAGCTTGTTTCTTTTCGTGATTTCCTTCATATACAGCAGGATGGGCAGGATAAAATACCCGCACAGCTGGTTCGGGTCCTCTATTCCGCCGAGCAGCAGCAGGCTCACGCGTTCTCCGGATATTATTACATTGCCGAGAAGCGACATGAGCGCGGTAATAATCCCGATTGCCATCCACGTCTTAATCATAAGATCTTCTTCACGGCGGTTGTATATACGCGTCGATATGAGAATCATTATGGCCGAGGTTTCAAAGATCCCGCGTATGTTTTCCCATGAGTTCTCGTCGATAAAGTGAAGCACGCTTGTGGAGGTATAGACCAGATACAGCACAAGAAACAAATGGACGATATTCGGCCTTATGTTTTTTTTCCCCGAGAACAGATACGCGATGAATACCGGACCCAATGCGTACGACACAAGCTTAAGCAGGGAAACCCCGCCCGGCATCGGGACTATCGACAAGGGCATACTTATTAAATATACGCAGGCGAGTATGCAGGGAACGGAAATCCGTTCGCGTTTGGTAAGCTCCATTTTATCGCAAATCCCTCTCGTAAAGAGTTATGTACTGCTCTGCGATGCGCGAGATATCAAACTCAAGCGCTTTTTTAAGGTTTTCTTCTGAGATTTTATTATAAAGCGCCGGATTCATAATCTCAGAAACCGCGTCCGCGAGCGCTTCGGCGCTGCCAGGCGGGACAAGCAGCCCGTTTTCGCGGTTTGTCAGTATATCGGGAACGCCGCCCACATTCGTTGAAACCACGGGCAGCCCCGAGGCGTAAGCTTCGAGAATCGAGAGCGGCACGCCCTCATAATGGGAACAGAGAACAAAAATATCGGATTTCGCGAGCAAATCGGGTATATCGCGGCGCAAACCCAAAAAGCTCACAGTATCCTCCGAAAAACCGTATTCACGCGCAAGCTTTTCCGTGTTGTCCCGTGTTTCGCCGTCACCGACGAACGTTAGCCTTGCGTTTGTACGCTCTCTTAAAAGCTTAAGAGCGTCCAGCAAAAGCGCCTGGTTTTTTATCTTCGAAAAGGACGCGACGTTAATAAGCCGCACCTCGGTGAAATCCTCTTTTTTTTCTCTTAAGACCTTGAACTTTTCCGTATGAACGCCGTTATATATAACGGGTATTCCGTTCTTATCAAGCGAATAGAGCTTTGCGGCTTCGTCTCTGATTGAGCCGGATATCGCGACCGGGATTACGTTTAAAAACCGGTACGCTAACTTCATTGCCATAATATGATATTTCGTGAACTCATATTCGGGTCTTGAATGAATCGTGTGTATTCTGACGTTTTTGCGGTAAAATAAATAATACGGCAGCGCGTATACCGCGGCTTCAAGGTGGGTATGTATTATGTCCGGCTTTATTTTTCTAAGTATTATAAAAAGGTTTTTTAATGATTTTATATGAAATCCTACCTTTTTGTCAAGAAAAATTAACGAAACGCCTGCCGATTTTAGCTTTTCTACCATTAACTCGTCGTTTTCACCATACAGCGTTACTACATAAACCTCGAAATCGGTCGAGCAGTATTCCGCGAGGTCGCAAAGCAGGGTCTCGGCGCCGCCCGTAAAGAGAGACTGGATTATATGTACTGATTTCTTTTTGCTCATAGCGTCTCTTCCCCCGAATAAAAGCGCGTGAGCCACGCGGCAACCTCCCTGATGTCATAGCCCGCGCGCCGTATAAGCCCGCTTGTGTCCGTCCGCGTATAGCCTTTGGCTTTATTAATTTCGTCAGCCCATAGCCCGGGGTCGTTTATCGGAAGGAAGCTTACAAGCCCCGTAATATCCGTCTCAGTCGTTACGGCGTCGGATATAAAGCACTTAAGACCCGCGGCCTGCGCCTCGACGCCGACCACGGGCAGCCCCTCATGCAGCGAGGGCAGCACAAACACGTCCATCGCCTGCATAAGCTCGTTTATATCCGTGCGGTTATCGAGAATCGTAACCTTATCGGTAAGCCCCAGAGAATCAATCTGTGTGAGTATATCGTCCCTCAGGCTGCCGGAGCCGATGAGCAGAAGATGGGCGGACTCATCCTTCTTCTGAAGCTCAAAGAAGGCCTTTAAAAGAAAGCCGTGATTCTTTTCGGCTTCGAATCTGCCGATATGCCCGATAACGAATTTCCCGGAAAGACCGGTTTCCGCACGTTTTTTTTCGCGGATTTCCGGGCTGAATTTAAAAAGCACGGCATCAATACCGTTTTTGATTAACTTATAGTTTTTCTTTTTTGTTATGTTTTTACCGAAACAAAACCTCGCGGCGGCGTCCGAGCAGGCAAAATAATAATCCGCGCAAAACCTCAGCGGAAACATCATAAGCCTTTCTACAAGACCTTTGAAATCCGGCCGGACGTCAGTGACGTGAGCATGGATAATCCTTGTTTTTACGCCGTAAAACCTCGCGGCCGCAAGATAGATTATCCCCGCGCTCGTAAGGTTGCCGTGGACAATTTCGTATTCGTTTTTATGCTTCTTAAAGAATTTAAAAACTTCGTATGTATATATAATAAGGTTCTTCAAAAAAAGGCGGGGCATTATATGGATTTTCCCGCCGAGAGATAGAATCTCACCGTCAAACGCGCCGGGCTCTTTATAGTTTAACATGAAATCGAACATGATTTTTTCGCGGTCAGCATACCTGAAAAAATTCATAAGCATTGTCTCAAGCCCGCCGAAGTGCATCTTGCCCGCGACCATTAAAACTCTTTTCGGATCAGACATAGGCATATACCTCAAGGTTTTTTCTTATTATCGCCTGTTTT
>JAAYXM010000065.1 GCA_012515925.1 Clostridiales bacterium | reverse complement strand
CGTCGGTATCCATGCATACGCGGATGCCGTCAAGCTCGTTTGCGAGCAGCTCCTGATACAGCTCATCGTCAAACTCGGCTTTGGCGTATTCGAATTTTTCCTTGCCGATTTTCGATTTTATATCCGAGATAAACCCGACGACTTTGCGTATTTCACCGTGAGCGAGGACTATTGCTTCATACATGACGTCTTCGGGTATCTCGTCCGCTCCGGCTTCAATCATGACAACCTTTTCCCCGGTGCCGGCGACGGTGAGATTAAGCGTGCTTTTTTCGCGCTGCTGCGAGGAGGGGTTTATGACAAACTGCCCGTCCGCGTAGCCCACGTTGACGCCGCCGATGGGGCCGCCCCAGGGTATGTCGGATATTGACAGCGCGACCGATGCGCCGATCATGCCGGCTATTTCGGGCGAGTTGTCGTTATCCACCGACAGTACGGTTATGGTAACCGCGACGTCGTTTCGCATATTGCTCGGGAACAGCGGGCGAATCGGCCTGTCGATAAGGCGCGAAGCGAGAATAGCGCGTTCGCTCGGCCTGCCCTCGCGGCGCATAAAGCTTCCGGGGATACGTCCGACCGAGTAAAGACGCTCCTCAAAATCGACGGAGAGCGGGAAAAAGTCTATCCCTTCGCGCGGTTTGTCGGACGCCGTCGCGGTGACGAGCACGACGGTTTCACCGTACCTGACAAGGCAGGAGCCGTTGGCAAGGCCGGCGATTTTTCCGATTTCGATAACAAGCCTGCGCCCGGCAAGCTCGTATTCGAATTCCCGATAGTTGTTGAATTCCATTTTCTTCATGTGGTATTTGCTCCTTACAGATAGTATTATCTGTCCGGACGGGTTTACCCGGGGTTTAGCATTTGAGCATGCCCCCGATACTTCGGAGAAATGATCAACTGCTAAACATGGCTTGACTCCCGCTCCGGACAATTCGCCTTGCGTAAAAACCGGAAACCGAGGTTTCCGGTTTTTACGCTAAAACTTCAGCTTATTTTCTCAGACCAAGCTTTTCGATCAGCGCGCGGTAACGCTCAACATCCTTTTTGGCGAGATAGTTGAGCAGGTTACGGCGCGTACCGACCATTTTCAGCAGACCGCGGCGGGAGTGATTATCCTTCTTATGGATTTTCAGATGCCCGGTCAGCTGGTTGATGCGCTCGGTAAGGATAGCTATTTGCACCTCGGGCGAGCCCGTATCGGTGGGATGGGTGCGGTACTGCTCGATTACCGAGGCCTTTTGCTCCTTTAAAATCATCCGCTTTCACCTTTCTTAATAAATTTCCGCAAATCGCGGTATTGGGCGGGTGAATCCCCGGAAACCGGGCATTGCCCCAAAACTGCGATAAGGGATTTGCTGCACTGATATATTTTAGCATAATGATGATTTATTGTAAATAGTTTTCACACATATACGGGAAATTAAACGTATCGGCGGGCAGGAAATCACTGCCGCGGGATTTTAAGATTATTTACCATAAAAGCAATATAATGATATTCTCTCTTCCCGGGCGGAAAGGGGAAAATGAATAATATTTTGTTATTATCGGACAATTTAAATTATTAACTTGTATATTTTTTTTAAACAATGATTGTCAAAAGGGCAAATCACCTTGACATATTCGCCAAATAGTTCTAAAATATATATATTATGCGAGAGTATACTGCCGTAGGGCTTTTGATTAAATAAACCGAAACCGTTAAATTATTTATATTTTAAATCAGAGGCGGCCGTTTGTAAAACGGTTATACGGTCGGTATCGCTAATTAATCGGGCTTACCAGAAAAGCGAGCAGCTACGCTTTCAAACCGGATATAAACCGCATCGCATAAATATTAGATTTACAGGAGGTGTATCACGACAGTATGAATTGGATAACGTGGGTTATCGTTGCGGTTGTTGCGGTTATTTCGTCGGCCGGCGCTTTTTTCCTCGGTGTTGCTTACAGAAAGAGAATAGCGGAAAAAGAGATAAAAAGCGCTGAGGAAGAGGCTAAAAAGATAATAAACGACGCGATTAAGGCATCTGAAAATAAAAAGCGCGAGATTCTTATCGAGGCTAAAGAGGAAATACACAAAAACCGTGTCGAATTTGACAAAGAGATTAAAGAACGTCGTATAGAGATACAGAAACAGGAGCGCAGAATCCAGCAGAGAGAAGAAAACCTCGAAAAAAAGTATGAGACGATAGAAAAGAAGGAAGAGCTTCTCAACAAGAAGATAAAGGATAACGAAGCAATTAACGAAGAGATAAACCTTATTAAGCGCGGCCAGTTGGAGATGCTCGAAAAGATTTCGGGCTACACGATTGAGGAGGCCAAGCAGCACTTAATCACCAATCTTGAATCCGAGGTGCGGCATGAATATGCCATTCGCATAAAGGATATCGAAGCACAGTTCAAGGATGAATCAGATCAAAAGGCAAGAGAGCTTATTTCGCTTGCCATACAAAAATGCGCCGCCGACCATGTGGCGGAAGCAACGGTTTCGGTTGTACCATTGCCCAACGATGAAATGAAGGGCAGAATTATAGGCAGGGAAGGGCGTAATATCCGTACGCTCGAAACGCTTACGGGCGTTGATTTGATTATTGACGATACGCCCGAAGCGATTACGCTTTCAAGCTTTGACCCGATACGCCGCGAGGTCGCGCGTATTTCGCTTGAAAAGCTTATCGTTGACGGGCGAATCCATCCGGCGCGCATTGAGGAAATGGTCGAAAAAGCGCTCCGCGAGGTGGATGTCACGATTAAGCAGGAGGGTGATCGCGCCACGTTCGAGACGGGGGTTCACGGCTTGAACCCCGAGATTGTGAAGCTTCTCGGCAAACTCCGGTTCCGTACAAGCTACGGCCAGAACGTCCTGAAGCACTCGATCGAGGTCGCGCATATAGCCGGCCTTCTTGCCGCGGAGCTCGGCGTCGATGTTATGCTTGCCAAGCGCGCGGGGCTGCTGCACGATATAGGCAAGGCGGTGGACCACGAGGTAGAAGGCTCGCATGTGTCGATTGGTGTCGACCTTGCCAAGAAATACAAGGAAAACGCGGATATTATCCACGCGATACACGCGCACCACGGCGATATCGAGCCGAAAACCATCGTCGCCTGCCTGGTTCAGGCGGCAGACGCGATTTCCGCCGCGAGACCCGGCGCGCGCCGCGAAAATCTTGAAAACTACATCAAGCGTCTTGAGAAGCTTGAAGAAATCGCGAACATATTCCCGGGCGTCGAGCGGTCTTACGCGATACAGGCCGGGCGCGAAATCAGGATTATCGTCAAGCCCGAAGAGGTCAATGACGACGAGTTGGTTCTGCTCTCGCGCGACCTGGCGAGAAAGGTCGAAGAGGAGCTGGATTATCCCGGCCAGATCAAGGTTCACCTGATTCGCGAAACTCGCGCCATAGAGTACGCGAAATAATCTGATTTTAAAAAACGGTGTAACCGGGGCATGTGCTTCGATTGCACCTTTTTTATTAAACGGAGGAATTTGTTTGAATATACTTGCTGTGGGAGACGTGGTCGGAGAGCCCGGCGTAAAAATCCTCGAAAAGCATTTGCGCGAGCTGCGGGAAAGCCTTGAATGCGATTTTATCGTGGTCAACGGCGAAAACGCCGCCGGCGTGGGCATCACGCGCGCACTTGCCGAGCGTCTTTACGCTGCGGGCGCGGACGTTATAACGCTCGGAAACCATGTCTGGGGCAAGCGTGATATCGCGGATTTCTTAGAGGACGACGGATATATACTAAGACCCGCAAACCTGTCGCCCCTCGCGCCGGGCAGGGGATACGGGATATTCCACCTTAAATCAAAAATGATTTGCGTTGTAAACCTTGTGGGGCGCTGTCACATGGACTTCGGTCCCGACAACCCGTTTAACTGCATTACGCGCGTTTTAAAGGAAGCCGCGCGTATGAGCGATTTTACGGTGGTGGATTTTCACGCGGCCGCCACAAGCGAGAAGCTTGCGATGGCCTATCATCTCGACGGTCAGGTTTCGGCCCTTTGGGGTACCCATACGCACGTCCAGACCGCCGACGAGCGAGTATTCTGCGGCGGTACCGGGTATATCACCGATTTAGGCATGACGGGGCCCGTAAACTCGGTTTTGGGAATAAAGCCCGAGCAGTCGCTGCGCGTGTTTAAAGGCGAGGTTCCCGTCAGATACGAAACGGCGGCCGGCGAAAGCAAAATCCAGGGTGCGCTGTTCAGCATAGACGACAAAAGCTTTAAATGCGTCGGGGTTAAGAGAATCAGCTATCCCGAATAAGTACGGGGGTGCGTGGGATGATTAAGTTTCTGCATACCGGAGATTTTCATTTGGACAGCCCGTTTTTGGGGCTTAACGGAGACGAGGCAATCGAGCGGCGCCGCGACCGGCGAAGGCTGTTGCGCCGGATTGTGGAGCTCGGCAATTCGGAAGGGGTTTCGCTGCTTCTGCTCGCGGGGGATTTATTTGACGGCAAAAACGCCTATTACGAGACCGCGAAGGAGATAGCCGACGCGTTAAATGACAGCCGCGCGCGCGTTTTTATAGCGCCGGGGAACCATGACGCGTTTACTCATGACTCGCCGTACCGCTCCGTGCGCTTTCCGCAAAACGTTCATATATTTAAAAGCCGGGAAATCGAGCGAGTGGATATACCCGAGCTGGGACTGACCGTTTACGGCGCGGGCTTTGACGGCGAAAACTGCGACGCGAGTCTTCTTTCCGGCTTTCGCGCGGAAGAGAGCGGGATATCCGTCATGCTTATGCACGGAAACCTCGCCGGAGCCGACTATAACCCGATTAAGGAAAGCGAAATCGCGGAAAGCCGCCTTACATATCTTGCCCTCGGGCATATCCATGCCGCCAGCGGCTTAAAAACCGCGGGTAAAACCTTCTATGCCTATCCGGGCTGTCCCGAGGGACGGGGATTTGACGAGACCGGCGACAAGGGCGTGCTTTTAGGCGAGCTTTCGGCGGCGGGTGTAAAGGCCGAGTTTCGAACAGTGTCGGAATACCGGTATATGGAGAGAAGCGTTGATCTGACCGGCGTAACCGACACCGTCGGGGCGATACGCGAAATACTGCCGGAGGATACCGCTAAGGAAACCTGCAGGCTCACGCTGACCGGCAGGTGTGACGCTCCGGACTTAGGGCTTTTGGAGAGTTCGCTTAAGGACAGGTTTTACAAGCTGATTATACGTGACGGGACGCAGCCGGCGAAAAACGTTTGGGACGGCATGGACGGAGATGACCTTGCGGGGCTTTTCCTTCAAAGCCTGAATCGCGCTTATAACGGTACGGACGACGAAAACGAGCGCGAAAAGCTGCTGCTGGCCGCGAAGTTCGGCATGGCGGCGTTTGAAAACCGGGATATAAACTGATTGCCGGGGGTGGTGCGGGTGAACATATTATCCATGTACGCGACGTTCGGAAGGCTTGTGAAAAAAGAGCTTAAGCTTGCCGAAGGGCTTAACGTGATATACGGCGAAAACGAGGCGGGAAAATCCACATGGAGCGATTTTATCCGCGCGATGCTTTTCGGAATCTCCACAAGCGAAAAAAGCAAAAAAGGTTATTTGCCTGACAAGGAGAAGTATCTGCCCTGGAGCGGCGGGCAGATGTACGGCAGAATCGAGATAAGCCATCAGGGTAAGGAATATATAATCGAGCGCAAAAGCGGGAAAAACGGCGTACTTGGGGACGCGTCCGTCATCGACAAAAAGACGGGGCTTGCCGTGCCCGGTATGTCCGCGTCCCCGGGCGAGGCGATACTCGGGGTAAAAAGACAGGTATTTGAACGCAGCGCGTTTATCGGGCAGGCCTGCGTGCAGATAGAAAACGATAAGGACGGGGAGCTTCAACGCAGGATAATTTCGCTCGCGGGCAGCGGTGACGAGACCGCGTCCTACAGTGTGGTTTCAAAGCGCCTTTCGGAATGGCGGAACAAGCGGAGATACAATAAGAGCGGGGATATTCCGAGGCTTGTTGACGAAATAAGCGGGATATCGGAGAAGCTCGAAAGACTGCGGGAGGACGCAAAGATACTTACGGCCGGGCATACCGAGCTTGCGGAGCTTACTGTTGAGGAACAAAAATACGAAAATCAAGCCGCGCTGATAAAGGGCTTTAAGGCAAAGGAGCAGCTTGAGCGCTGCGCTTTGGCGGCGAGAGACGAGCAATCCGCGCGTGACGAATACATGAAAGCGCTTGAAAACGCGACGTTTGACGGCTTTGTCGTAAACGAGGATTTTTTACAGGGAATCGGCGAAAAATACGGCAGGTACAGCGCGCATATGAATAATATGACGGGCGAGGAGCTTATCGTAAACGCGAAGAAGGCGCTTGACGCGGAGACGGAAAAGCTCGGGCTTTTCGATATGTTTAACGGATTAACGGGTCGGGAGGCGAAGGAAAAGGCGGCGGCCGACAGCCGTTATATTGCGGGCGTGCGCGAAAGCTTAAGCCGTACAAAACGCGCGGGTGTTTTCGGCGCGGCGGCGGGCGTGGTATTGCTTGTTATATCCGCGGTCTGCGCAGCGTTAATCCCCGGCGCGGGTATGCTGCTCGCGGCGGCCGGCGCCTTAGCGGGTGTGCTTTGCGCCGCGGCGGCGGGCATAATCGGAAGCAGAAAAACAAAGACGCTAAAAAGCATGATATCAAGGCTTTTATCAATATACCGCGTACAGGACGAGGCGGGTATAACCGCCCGGGCGGACGAGTACGACGGCCTGCTGTCAAGAGTCGGGGAAGCCGAAAAGGTCTATAAACAGGCAACGGAAAACACGATGCTGTACAAAAATCGCGCGGAGGCGTTAAAGGCCGAAATACTCGCGGAGGCCGGAAGGCTTAAAGCTGACGCGACGCTTGAGGATGTTCCGGAGCTCATAGAGCGGGCAAGGCGCGCCGTAAAGGATTTAAACACCGCGAAATATAATTTCGAGAGCGCGCGTATAAGGGCCGCCTCGGTAGGCGAGGGCCGGGATTTAGAGGAGCTCCGCAAGGCCGCGCAGCTTTTGCCGGAAAATATAAACCCGCCCGAAACCGGCGAAGACGAGGTTTCAGAGAAGCTGAGCGCCATAAAAATCCGTCGGCGCGAGCTTGAGCTTGCCATATCCGCGGTTTCCGCGCGTATGTCTGAGGTGGGCGATATCGCAGCGCTTGAAGCCGAAGAGCGGCAAAAGCAAGAGGAGCTTAATAAAAAAACGCTCGAGTATGAGGCGATAGAAGCCGCGCTCGAGCACCTCGCACAGGCTCACGGCGAGCTGCAGAACAGGTTTGCACCCGAGCTTGAAAATCGAGCCGGAGGGATATTTGAAAAACTTACGGGCGGAAGCTTCAGCATTGTTAAAATAAAAAACCGTGACATGCAGCTTTCCGTGTCCGAATCCCGGGCCGCGCCGCCGCGAGAGGAGCTGCAGCTATCCGCGGGCACGCTTGACGAGCTTTATCTTTCGCTCAGGCTCGCGCTGTGCGAGATTGCGGTGGATACGGGCATTCCGGTTATTCTGGACGACGCTTTGGTTACCTTTGACGACAAGCGCATGTCGTACGCGCTCGAATATCTTTCTGACATGGCCAAAGAACGCCAGATACTGCTTTATACCTGCCATAAGCGCGAATACGAATACTTAGGAGACAGGGCAAACGTCATAAGATTATAGACTATTGAGTTTTTGTTAAAAATAGAATAGAATATAGTAAAACCATAAGCGCTTTATTTAAGGAGGATAGTCATGACGATACAAAACGAAAAAGGGAGCATAGAAATATCTAACGAGGTTTTTACCGTAATAAGCGGCCATGCGGCTACCAACTGCTTCGGCGTTAAGGGCATGGCGTTTCGAAACATGAAGGACGGTATTGTCAGCCTCCTTAAGAGAGAAAACATGTCAAAGGGCGTTAAGGCGACTTTTGAGGACGGACAGGTCTCGATTGAAATACACATTATTGTGGAGCACGGCGTTAACATCTCGACGGTATGCCAGTCCATCATGACCGAAATACGGTATAATGTCGAAAGGCTGACCCGAATCCCGGTTAAGAATGTGAATGTTTGCGTTGATTCTATAATGGTTGATTAAGCGGGGGTGCGGGTTGTGATGGAATATATCGGGGCGGCTGAGCTCACGCGGATGGTTGTGTCCGCGGCTGCCGCAATAGATAATAATAAACAGATACTCAACGAAATGAACGTGTTTCCCGTCCCGGACGGGGATACGGGCATAAATATGTCGCTTACGTTCAAAGCCGCGGTGGAGGCGCTTTCTCAAAGAAGCTCCGATAACGCGGGCAAAACCGCGGAGCTTGTGGCGGCGGCGCTGCTTCGCGGCGCGCGCGGGAATTCGGGCGTTATCCTGTCGCTGCTTTTCCGCGGGCTTTCAAAGTCGGTTACAAATCTTGAAAAAATTGACGCTGAGCAGTTCGCGAACGCTCTGAAAGCGGGCGTGGACGCGGCATACCGCGCGGTTATGAAGCCCGCGGAGGGTACGATTTTATCGGTTTCGCGCCGAGCGGCGGACACGGCGGTCATGCTTGCCGGGGAAAACCCCGATATTATACAGCTTTTAGAGGGCGCTATCGCGGAGGCTTATCTTGGGCTTGAGGACACGGTCAATCAAAATCCGGTTCTGAAAAAAGCGGGTGTTTTAGACGCCGGCGCGAAGGGCTGGGTATTGGTTTTAGAGGCGTGGCTTTCCGCGCTTAAGGGCGAGCCGGTCGAGTATTCCGACGCCGCGGCGCAGCCGGAGGCGGGGTTATTACCGGGCGATCTGGGCGCGGATGAGGAAATACGTTTCATATACTGCACCGAATATATCGTTAACATAAGCCGATCGGGCAAAAAGCTCGATGTCGCGAGGCTTCGCGCGCTGCATGAGTCCATCGGCGACAGTGTCGTGGTTGTTGACGACGAGGATATAATAAAGGTGCATCTCCATACGAACAACCCGGACAAGGCGCTCGGGGAAGCGCTTAAGTACGGCGAGCTTTCGAGCATTAAAATTGAAAACATGCGCGAACAGCATACCAAGCAGGTGATAGAGCAGAAAAACCGCGCGGAGAAAACGCCGGAGAAGAAATACGGGTTTGTCGCGGTGGGCGCGGGCGAGGGAATCGTCGGCGTTTACAAGGATCTGGGCGTCGATGTAATCGTCGAGGGCGGCCAGACCATGAACCCGTCCACTCAGGATATTCTGGCGGCTGTCGAGGAAATTCCGGCCGAGGTCATATTCGTGCTTCCGAACAACAAGAATATCGTCCTGGCAGCGCAGCAGACGGTTGAGATGACGGAGAAGAAGATTATCGTAATACCCACCGCGTCGATTCCCCAGGGGATATCCGCGATGCTCGCGTTTAATCCCGAGGCGTCCGATGAGGAGAACAACGAAAACATGACGGATGCTTCGAAAAACGTCAGCACCGGCTCGATTACCTACGCCGCCCGCGACAGCGAGTTCGACGGGCACAGCATAAAACAGGGCCAATACCTTGCGCTTTGCGAGAACAAGCTCGCCGCGAACGGCACGGAGCTAAGCGAGGTCGCAAGGGTTCTGATAAACGATATGGGAGTTTCCGAAAAGAACTTTGTAACCGTGTTCTACGGCGAAGGCGTCAGCGAAGAAGACGCCGCGGCAATTGAGGCGCTTTGCAGGGAATCCTCGCCCGACGCCGAAATTATGCTGCTGTACGGCGGCCAGCCGGTATACTATTATATTATCTCCGCCGAATGATACGGTTTTACGGTGCCTGACATGGATAAAAAACTGCTTTTGTCAATACAATACCTGAAAGGTGTGGGCGAACGGCGAGCGAAGCTGTTCGCCCGTTTGGGAATTGAAACGGTATTTGATCTGCTGACCCATTTCCCGCGCGATTATGAGGACAGGACGGTTATAAAGCGGATTTCGGACTTAACCCCCGGCGAAAGCGTATGTATAAAGGCCACCGTTATGAACACGCCCGCCCGGCGCAAGGTGCGAAACAGGCTCAGCATCGCGCGCTTTAAAGTATTTGACGAAAGCGGATATTTAAATATTGTTTATTTTAATATGAAGTACTCGCTTAGCGGCATAAATCCGGGCGAGATCTTTGTATTTTTCGGGAAGGTCGTGGACACGCAGGGTATGCTTGAAATGCATAACCCTGTTTTTGAAAATATAAACGAAGCGGGGCATGTTAAGACCCGCCGTATCGTGCCCGTTTACCCGCTGACAACGGGGCTTTCGCAAAACCAGGTGTCGGCATGCGTAAAAAACGCGCTGACGCTTTACGGCGACGGGATTTCCGACCCGCTGCCCGACGACGTCAGAAATACGCATAAGCTGTCATATGTCAGATACGCGTACGAGAACATACACAGCCCCGCGAGCGCGGAGGCAATCGGAATCGCGAGACGTCGGCTTGTGTTCGAGGAGCTTCTTATCCTGTCGGCGGGGCTTCTGATGCTGAAAAAACGCCGTGTTAAGCAGCGCGGAATCGCGATGGAAAAAGGCGACGTATCGGTGTTTACGGATAATCTCCCGTTTAAGCTCACGGGCGCGCAGCGGCGCGCGTTAAACGAGGCAGCCGCGGATATGCGCAAAGGCGTACCGATGAACAGGCTGATTTGCGGTGACGTGGGCTCGGGGAAAACGGTTGTCGCCGCGGCGCTTATGTATCTCGCGTGCGTTAACGGCTATCAGGCGGCGCTTATGGCGCCTACCGAAATACTCGCGAAGCAGCACTATAAATCCTTAAGTAAGTTATTCGGAAAGCTTTACCTGAATGTCGGGCTTCTGACAGGCGGACTTTCCGCCGCGGCAAAGCGCGATATAAAGAACGGGCTTTTAAGCCATGAAATAAACATCGTAATCGGTACGCACGCGCTGCTGTCCGGGGACGTGGGCTTTGACGCGCTCGGGCTTGTTATTACCGACGAGCAGCACAGGTTCGGCGTGCTCCAGCGCTCCGCGTTGACGGTAAAGGGCGAAAACCCGCATTTGCTTGTCATGTCCGCGACGCCTATTCCGCGAACGCTTGCGCTTATACTGTACGGCGACCTGGACATATCCGTTATTGACGAGCTGCCGCCGGGCAGGAGGCCCGTGGACACATACGCGATTGACGGCGAAAAGCGGCCGCGCGCGTACAGGTTCATACGCGAGCAGCTTGACGCGGGGCGGCAGGCGTACATAGTCTGTCCGCTCGTCGAGGAAAGCGACAAGGTCGAGCTCGCCTCGGTCAAGGAATTCGCCGAGAAGCTTTCCGAAAACGAGTTTAAGGACTACAGCGTCGCGCTTATCCACGGCAAGATGAAGGTTAAGGAAAAAGACGCGATAATGCGGGAGTTTAAAAACGGCGGCGTTTCGGTTCTCGTATCGACGACGGTTATCGAGGTGGGTATAGATGTGCCGAACGCCTCGATTATGATGATTGAAAACGCCGAGCGGTTCGGACTGTCACAGCTTCACCAGCTTCGCGGAAGGGTGGGGCGCGGCGAGCATAAGTCCTATTGCATACTGGTTTCAGATGTAAACGAGGGCGCGACGCGCGAGAGGCTGCACGCGCTGTGCAGGATTTCAAACGGGTTCGAGCTGTCCGAGCAGGACCTGAAGCTTCGCGGGCCGGGGGATTTCTTCGGTACGCGCCAGCACGGCATACCGAACCTGAAAATAGCGAGCTTTTCCGCCGATTTAAAGACACTCAAGGAGGCGCAGGCCGCGGCAGCCGAAATAATCGAACGGGACCCGGGCCTGAAAAGCGCCGAACACGCGGAGCTTTCCGAGCGTATTAAGCTGCTATTTGCCGCGGAGGAATACGGTAATATCTTTAACTGATTATTCCCGTCACCGGTTCGGTGGAGAAGAGTAAAAAGCGCAGGAAATAAATAAATATTGAAAGATAACGGAAAATATGATAATTTATATTACTATAGTATAAATATTTCAACTAATGGGAGAAAATGACATGGAGAGCTTGAGAGTAAGAGAGCTTGCGTTTTTGGCAAAAGCCGCGTCACGCGAGATGGCAAGGTTAACCGCGGACAGAAAAAACGAGATTCTTCACACGATTGCCCGCGCAATCAGGGAAAACGAGGACAGGATACTCGAGGCAAACCGCGTGGATATAGATAACGCCGAGAAAAACGGCATTCGCCCGGCGATGATTGACCGCCTGAAATTAACATCCAAGAGAATCGACGAAATGGCGGAGGGCGCAATCCAGGTTGCGAAGCTGGCCGACCCCGTGGGCGAGGTAATCAGCGAGGCCGCAAGGCCGAATAAGCTCGTCATACGCAAGGTGCGCGCTCCGCTCGGGGTTATCGGGATAATATACGAGTCCCGGCCCAACGTAACGCTTGACGCGGCGGTGCTTTGCCTTAAGTCCGGAAACTCCGTGGTGCTCCGTGGCGGCAAGGAGGCAATTAATTCAAATATCGCGATAGCGAAGCTTATGCGCGAAGCCATCGCGGCATGCGGCGTTGACCCGAATGCCGTCTGTCTGGTTTCCGATACATCGCGGGATTCCGCGACGGAGCTTATGGGGCTTAAAGGCTTAATAGATGTGCTGATTCCGCGCGGCGGCGCCGGGCTGATCAGGTCCGTCGTCGAGAACGCGCGCGTACCCGTGATTGAAACCGGCATCGGCAATTGTCATCTCTATATCGATGAATACGCGGATTTGGGCATGGCCGAAAGGATAACGGCCAACGCGAAATGCTCGCGCCCTTCCGTCTGCAACGCCATTGAAACGCTGCTCGTGCATGAAAGAGTCGCGGAGAAGTTTCTGCCGCGCGCGAAGAGCGCGCTTGACAGGTTTTCCGTCGAATGGCGGGGCTGTGAAAAAACGCGCGATATGCTCGGCGATTCCGTAAAGCCCGTTACGGAGGAGGATTATGCCACCGAGTTCAACGATTTCATTATTGCCGTCCGCGTTGTATCGGGTCTTGACGAGGCGCTCTCGCATATCGCGGAATACAGCTCGATGCACAGCGAGGGCATTGTTACCGGGAACAATAAAAACGCCGAGCGCTTTTTAAACGAGGTTGACGCCGCCGCGGTATATTTAAACGCGTCCACTCGCTTTACCGACGGTTTCGAGTTCGGGCTGGGCGCGGAAATAGGCATTTCGACGCAGAAGATGCACGCGCGCGGGCCTATGGGCTTAATCGAGCTTACCTCGTATAAGTATGTTATTCTGGGTGACGGACAAATCAGATAGAGTTTTGGAAAATCCCCTGCCCGCTTTGCGGACAGGGGATTTTCACTGTCCCTATACACACACATTGAGGTGTTGTCCCATATAATATCACAGGCGGGAAATTTTGCCCCGCCATATATTAGGTGATTATAGTGGGAGGACATTAATATGCGTAATTTCTGTGATTGCTTCAAACCGGTTTGCAACCCATGCAAAAGCTCACTTGATCAGCGTGTAGACACCAAGATTGTCCGCGGCTCCAATTTCTCCGATTTTATCGGTTGCTGCTGCTGTCCGTGCGGCGGAAACAAAGGCTTTGACTGCGATAAGAAGGATGACAAGAAGGACGACTGCAAGAAGGACGATAAATGCGACGATTGGAAATGCTGCGAATATAAGTATAAATTCTGCGAGAAATGCGACAAGAAGAAAGACGATAAATGCGACGATAAGAAGGACTTCGACTGCTGCGACAAAAAGGACGACTGCAAGAAGGACGACTGGAAGTGCTGCGAGTACAAGTGTGAGGTCTGTGAGAAGTGCGACAGGAAAAAGGACGATAAGAAGGACGACTGCGCGTTCTGCGATAAATTCGAGTTCCCCGATTTTCTCAGGAAATAATAACCTTATAAACGCATGCAAGGCTGGCGGTATGTTTTGCCGTCAGCCTTTTTTGTGCCCCCGGGGGGAGGAATAAAAGCGACAATTAATTTTATAGCTTGTCTTCAAATACTAATTACGTATTTGTAATTACGTATTTGTAATAAAATATGTATTGACAATACAGGCTTTAATCCCTATAATATTGTCGTAAGCTTTTTTAAAAGCTTGTTTTTTTTGCGAGTGTGCTGGAACTGGCAGACAGGCACGTTTGAGGGGCGTGTGTCTTATGGCGTACGGGTTCAAGTCCCGTCACTCGCACCAAATCAGAAACACCGAATTGATACGATGTGTCAGTTCGGTGTTTCGTTATTTTATGCCCTGAAACCCTTATGGCACAAGGCTTTGTGAAATTAGTCTTTCTTGGTG
>JAAYXM010000064.1 GCA_012515925.1 Clostridiales bacterium | reverse complement strand
ATTGTTATATTATACCATATTGTGTAATAATAATAAACCGTTTTATTACGCTTCAAGTGTTTGCCGAATCAGATTCAGCGCGGAGAGCGCGGCGAAATACCGTATCGAATCCCGGCCTCCCGGGCGGCAAAGCTTTATATTCTTAAATTCGCCGTTTGCAAAAAGCGAGATAAACACCGTTCCGGTATCCTTTGAGTCCGGGTCAGGCCCCGCATAGCCGGTTATACCGACTCCGATATCCGCGTCTAAAGTCTCCGCCGCGGCGCGCGCCATGTCCGACGCGATTTCCTCGCTAACCGCCCCGTATTCGTCTATCCGGCTTCGCGGTATACCCAAAAGCTTTTCCTTCGCCTTGTTCGAATACGCGGTTATACCGCCCAAAAAGGTTTTTGACGCGCCGGGCACGTCCGTTATCAGCTTTGATATATACCCGCCGGTGCAGGACTCGGCGGCCGCGAGGGTTTTCCCGCGCTCAAGCAACAGCTCCGAAACCGCGTGAGAAAGCGACGGAGAGTCAATACCGTATACGTTTGAGCCGAATATCCGCTTAATCTTCTCGATAACGGGCCAGATTTCCGCCTCCGCCTTATCCCGTGTCTCCGCCTTTGCCGCGACGCGGAGCATTACCTCCCCGGGCTTCGCGTACGGAGCGAGCGTAGGATTATCCATATTTTCCGCCAAATCGCGTATTTTATCCTCGACTAAGGATTCGCCGATGCCGAATATGTGTATGCTGTGGGACACGATAACGGAATCCGAAAGGCTTTTAAGATACGCTGCCATTTGCCGTACCGCCATGGGCTCGCACTCCCGGGGCGGGCCGGGCAGCATTAGCACATGCATGCCGTTTGCCTCAAACGCGCAGCCGGGCGCCGTGCCGAAATCGTTTTCCAACACGGTGCAGCCCTCGGGCAAAAGCGCCTGGGATTCGTTGTTCTTACTCATTTCGCGGCCGGTTTTCTTAAAATACCCGCGTATTTTTTCAAGCTCGCCGTCATTCATAACAAGCTTTTTGCCAAAGCTCGCGGCAACGACCCGTTTCGTAATATCGTCATAGGTGGGGCCGAGCCCCCCCGTGGTTATGATAATATCGGAGCGGCCCTTGGCGACCTCAATCGCCGCCGCAAGCCTTTTTTCGTTATCGCCCACGACGGTGTGGTAATACACGTTAATCCCGAGCTCCGACAATACGCGCGACAGGATTTGCGCGTCAATGTTCACGATTTCCCCGAGTAAAAGCTCGGTGCCTACCGCAATAATCTCCGCATTCATTATATTAAATCTTCCCTTTCGATGTTTAAAAGCTCCGTATTCGCGAGCGCTTCTTCGATAAGCGCGACAACGTCAAGGCGCGCCTCCTGGCTCTCCGCGTCGTACGGGCGCGGTTTTGTCTTCGGATGCTTCGGCGTAAATACCGTACAGCAATCCTCATACGGGCGGATAGATATTTCGTAGGTATCTATTTTACGGGAGATAAGCACAATATCTTCCTTGTCCATGCCGATAAGCGGTCGCAGGACGGGAAGAGAGCAAACGCCGCCCGTGACGCCGAGCGCTTCCATCGTCTGGCTCGCGACCTGACCCAAACTCTCGCCCGTGACAAGCGCGCCGCAATTGTCAGAAAGCGCGATTCTCTCCGCGATTCTCATCATAAACCTGCGCATTACAAGCGTGAACATATCCTCCCGGCAGTTTGCGCGGATTTCCTCCTGTATGCGCGTAAAAGGCACGACGGAGAGCTTAATGTCCCCCGTATAGGCCGTAAGGGTTTTGGCCAAATCTATAACCTTTTGCTTTGCGCGCTCGGAGGTGTACGGGTACGAATGGAAATGCACCGCGTGCAGCTTAAGGCCGCGCTTTGCCATCATATAGCCCGCGACCGGGCTGTCAATTCCGCCGGACAGCAGCAAAGCCGCGGCGCCGTTAATCCCGACGGGCAGTCCCCCCGCGCCCGGGAGCGGGTTTGCGTGGACAAACGCGTATTTGTCCCGGATTTCCACCTTTACCAATATTTGCGGCGCGTCAACATTCACCTTAAGACCGGGATACGCTTTATGCAGAGCGCCCCCGACGGTTTTCGCAATCTCGGGGGATTTAAGAGGAAAGGTTTTATCCGCGCGGCGCGCTTCAACCTTGAAGGTTTCGGCACGGGATAATATGCCGCCGAGATACTCCACGGCGGTTTTTATTATATCGTCCAGGTTTTTTTCGCATCTGGCCGCCCGACATATGCTGACAATACCGAATATTTTCGACACCGCTTCAATCGCCGCGCCGATATCCGAACCGTTTTCCGGCTCGACGTAAACCGTCGACTGCATGCAGGTCACCTTATACGCGCCGATAAAGGACAGCCGCCGGTTTATATTATTAATGAGCTGCCGCTCGAATTTATTCCGGTTTAAGCCTTTTAGTATTATTTCGCCAAGCTTCAGCAACAGTACTTCCCGCATATTCGCTCCCAATCCGCCGCTTAAATCCGCGGCTTTTTTATAAAAACATGTTATCACGGTTTTTAACGTTATGCAATACGCAATGTAAAAGGAACCTTTGGGAGCGTAAAACGCGGGTATTTATTGGCTATTTACAGATAACATATCGGGGGGCGTTTTAGGCGCATTTCCACAGGGACATTTTATGAACCATGGATATTGGTTAAGGCAGACAGCAGATATGGCTGTCTGCTTTTGCCGTTAACCGGCTATTTTCTGTGCTTCTTCCGCAAATGCGCAGTTGTTCGGCGCCCCTTATGCCCAGCTTGTTTTTCAGTACAAAAGATTTGGGATAGCAGTATCTGCTATCCCATTCATAGTCATATTCATAATTTCTGTTCATGAACGTCCTCCGCTTTGACCATTTTTTACATACCACCTGCAAGGTGCACCCGGATAAATGCCTTACTATGGAGATTCTTTTCATGTTTTTATGTAATTCGGGCACCCGCGGCATGTCAGCGCCCTGTTTTAGGTGTACCTTCTTTACGTTCCTCGACCCGCATTGCGGGGCGATGTGAGCGGCGGGAGGTCGCGTTGCGACCACCTGCCTTTAACCAGCCTCATTTTCGACCGTATGGTTCACCTCCTGAAATGGGCTGAATAAAGTTAACGGTTGTTTGCGCCGCCGTTCCTTCACAAACCCCGACCATGGCATTGTCCCGCCTGCGGGTGTATGGGTATCTTCCTGCCGGGAAAACGCGGTACAGAGGCGAACAGGCGGTGAATACTGGCTGTTGCCTGCCGGTGTTCATACTTCGTAAATAATGAGCCATGTTGGTTTAAGTATCGCTTGTCCGGATTTTGAAAGCCTAAAAGATGAGCCATGTTGGTGCAAGTTCCGTATGTTTTGCCGCAAACTGCATGAAAGTTAGCCAACATGGTATACTTTCTGCCGATGCCGGCCTCCGCCATGCCGAAAAGTTAGCCCACTTGGTTACACTTCGTTCCGCGAAGCTTCGGGAAGGTTGCAAGGATGCAAAGTATATAAGACATTGCACCCTTACATCCTTGAATCAGGAAGCTGCCAGTACCATTGACTCCCCAGCTTCACAGACCGAGCGCCGATATTTTTCTTTGCAATGTTGACGGTGCGCTCCGAAATACCCAGCTCTGCCGCCCTCCGGAATACTTCTTCAACAGAGACGGGATCGGTCAGCAACTTTTTCAGTTCGTCCTCCATCAGCATCGTCTTGGTCCGCACGGAGCCAGTGCCGGAGAGAACTTCGTCCACCGTGGCGTCGCAGTATCCTTTCCACTGAAAACCGTTCTCCGCATCCAGCGAAAACGCGATGGATTTTCCCTCGGGAGCCAGGCTGCTTTTATCGTGGGCAACGATCCGGATACTTGGGTTATTTTTCAGTCTCCCGACCAGAAGCACGCTTCTTGCCGCGGCGCGGAAGTCGATGGAACCTAAACCGCGGTAGGAAGCTTTCAATCCCTGCGTCTTGTTCATATGTCCGATTAATATGACAGCGCAGCCGGTGCGGTCCGCAATGGAACAAAGGCGTTTAATCACCGGACGCACCTCGTTGGCGCGGTACATGTCCACGTCACAGCCGAGATAGGCCTGCAGCGGATCAAGCACAATCAGGCGCGCGTCCGTTTCCTGGACTGACTGCTCCAGCCGTTCGTCATAGGGTCAGCTCCCGGTCAGATTCATCAATGACCAGCACACGTGAACAGTCTGCGCCCGATCGTTCCAGCCGGGGTTTGATGGTGTCAGCCAGCCCGTCCTCCGCCGACTGGTAGATGACACTGATGGGGGGATTTGTCGTTTCTTCCTCCGGCAGCGGCTCGCCGTTGGTCAGCAGCGCGATCATCGCCAGAACAAAAGAGGTTTTTCCTTCTCCGGGATCGCCCTGAATGATAGTGACCTTGCCATAGGGAATGTACGGATACCACAGCCACTGCACCTGCTCCGATGGAATGTTGCTCATCCGAATAAGCCTGTTTTTCTTTTTCTGCATATTCTCACCTCCGTCCATAGGGGTCTGTTTGTTTTGATTTTTGCACCGCGCTCCCGGCCAGGTTCCTGCCCTGCGGCCTTGCGTGACCAACACAGCGTTCTCATTTCATTGGCACGCTCGCCTGCATTTGCAGGGTCCTAGCACGCTTCGCCTGAAAGTATCCACTCCAGGTACGGCTATACAATTTTAAATCTTTCTTTTGCCCCGATTTCATTTTTACAAATGCCATGGTAAAATGATACAGAGAATGCAAATAATCTAATTTTATAAATATCAATTATTTGCAGGGAAGGGCAGCATGTTTCCGTATTTTAAAGTTCTTATCGACAATCAGTCGTTAATGAACATTCTTTGGCACTCAGATGAGCATACACACGGCTTTCGGCGCAGCGGTCAGATCGGAGAAGGGCTGGTAAGCTTCTGTGAGCTTGATCTGTCTGCCCTTGAAGATAAATTAAAAGAGCTTGCCGGAATACCGCTGGCAAGCACGAATTACGACATTATAAGAAATGGTATTTTTGACGCGGCGGAGCTGCTGAAGGACAAGCACGACTATGCTTTTTTCTTTCTGGTGGGCGCACTGAACAATATCCTGTCAACCCCGGTCTATTTTCAGGATGATATTGAAGCGCGGAGACT
>JAAYXM010000063.1 GCA_012515925.1 Clostridiales bacterium | reverse complement strand
GGCACCAAGCTTTCTTAGGTTTTCGCCGCACTGGGACAATGCCTGCGGGTGAGAATACACGCGCTTTATATCCGTGATTTCCGCGCCGGTAGTGCCGAGCAGGCAGTGTTCTATATCAAGCGTCAGCGCGTGGGTTATATACAAATCATAGGACACCAGCAGGTCATAAACGTCGTTTACGCCGCCCGCTGTGCTGTTATCTATCGGAACAATGCCCGCCTGAACTTTTCCGCTTGCGACGTTCTCGAAAACGTCCTCAAATGCCGGGCACTGAAAGGCCGCGGCGTCAGGGTAGATTTCACGCGCGGCGCGGCCCGACCATGAGCCGTCGATACCCTGATAGCATATTTTTTCAGCCGCGGGTATTTGTACCTCCGCGTTCTTTAAAAGCCGTGTCAGCGGACTTTCAACGTTTCTTTCGGCATGTATCAGATACTGGCGCGCCCGGCTCATGTTAAGAAGGTTTTTATAAAAGCTTTCGGCATACGACAGGCACTCTTCACCCGTATCCGCCAAAAACCTATCTATTATTTCGGCCTCGCGCTTGTCGTCGTATATTTCATCGTTTGAGGAAAGCTTTATTTTCCCGATTTCGGCGGAAATCCCCATACGCTTAATAAAAAGCTCCTTAAGCTTTACGTCGATTGAGTTTATTTCACGCCTTAAATCATCTAAAGTACTCATAGCCACGGGCCTCCAATAATAAGTCAAGCATTGTTATCGCGACGCACGCCTCAACAGCCGGTACGGCGCGGAACACAACGCAAGGGTCGTGCCTTCCGGAAACCCTGATTTCCGTATTTTCCATACGAGTGATATCCACGCTGTTTTGAGGAGTTGAGATTGACGGGGTCGGCTTGAACGCGACACTGAATATAACGGGCATACCCGACGTTATTCCGCCAAGCACTCCGCCGTGATTGTTTGTTCGAGTCTCAACCTTTCCGTCCTTTACGTAAAACCCGTCGTTTGCCTCCGAGCCGCGCATTGCCGCGCCGTCAAAGCCTCGTCCGAAATCGACCCCGCGAACGGCGGGTATCGCGAACAGCATAGCGGCAAGCCGTGACTCAACGCAGTCGAACATCGGGCTTCCGAGCCCCGCGGGAACACCCAGTACGGCGCACTCTACAATTCCGCCGACGGAATCCCCCTCGCGCCGTGCCCGCTCCGCGGTCTCAAGCATTCTAACGCCCGCGGCATCGGAAATAACGGGTATTTTTTTATTTCTGAGCTCGTTTATAAGACTTATGTCCGGAGAGAACGAGGAAAACGCGTTGTCCGCGGCATACCCCACGCGCAGTATATGGGCGCCGGCTTCGATACCCGCTTTTTTAAGCGCGAGCTTTGACAGAGCGCCTGCAAATACGACGGGCGCGGTGAGCCGCCCCGAAAAATGCCCGCCGCCGCGGATATCGTTATATCCGTTGTACCTGATACGGGCGGTGAAATCGGAATGCCCGGGACGCGGGATATTCATGAAATCCGAATAATCCGAGCTTCTGACATCGCTGTTTTCGATGAATACGCATACCGGCGCGCCGGTTGTTTTTCCGTCAAGCACGCCCGACAGAATCCGCGGCACGTCCGATTCCTTTCGCTTTGTGCCGCTCGCGGCATATACGGGCGCGCGCCTTTGCATTTCCCTTAAAATATAACCGTCGTCAACCTCAATCCCCGCGGGAAAGCCGTCTATTACCGCGCCGATTCCCTTACCGTGGGATTCTCCGAAAACCGATATTTTAAGTGTTTTTCCTATAACCGATCCCATAATCTACACCACCATTACGGATTTAAGTTCCCGAAGCGTTATCGGATGTATAACCGATGCTCCGATATCGCGCAGCAGGATTAAATTCAGCCTGCCGTCGAGTATTTTCTTATCGGCTTTTATCGCGTCCAAAACCTCTCCGGCAGGGCAGGGGAGGCGGGTCTCAAAGCCGAACCTCTTTATAAGCGCCGTTATACGCTCGCTTGTGCCCTTCGGGGTTATACCGAGTATTTCGCCTATCCGCGCCTCATATACCATACCGGCCGCAACCGCCTGACCGTGTGTATGGCTTGTATAATTTCCGGCTTTTTCAATCGCGTGCCCGACAGTATGGCCGAAATTGAGCTTCATACGCTCGCCCGTATCCCGCTCGTCCTTTTTAACGACATCAGCCTTATGCCCGACGCATGTTTTCACGATTTCCGTTATGAAATCGCGCGGATTATTTGCCTCAAGCAGCTCAAACAAATCCTTGTCGAAAATGCAGCCGTATTTTACAACCTCCGCCATGCCGTCGTTGAATATATTATCGGGCAGGGTTTTGAGCAGGGAAGTGTCGATAATCACATAATCCGGCTGATTAAACGCGCCTATTAAATTCTTGCCCGCCGGCAAATCCACGCCGCATTTACCGCCGACCGAGGAATCCACCTGCGCGACAAGAGTCGTGGGCACCTGAACCGAATTAATGCCCCTTAGATATGTAGCCGAGACAAACCCGGCAATATCGCCCGTAACGCCGCCGCCGAGCGCCAACAGCAAATCGGAGCGGGTAAAAAGGTTTTCGGCAAGAAAATTATATATTTCCGATACGGTATTTAAATTCTTGTACTCCTCGCCCGCGGGTATAATAAACAGGGCAGGGCAAAGCCCGGCTTTTTTTATGCTGCCGCAAACCCTTACGGCATATAGCGGCGCTACGTTTGAATCCGTAATAACCGCGACCTTACCGCTTTTTATCAGGCTTTTGCAGATGTGTCCGGCATTATCTAATATTGCTTCGCCGATATCGATTACGCTTGTTTTGGACTTTGTTACTAATTCCATAGTTTTTCTCCGGATTTTACAGTTTTCTTCCGACCGCTTCCGCGACGGGCGCAATCTTCTTCATAAGCGCGCCGAACGCGTCGGGCACCAGTGACTGGGCGCCGTCACTCGCG